>DASSTY010000115.1:0-6558 GCA_035707585.1 Gemmatimonadales bacterium | reverse complement strand
CCGCGCCGCGGAGGATCACCCCATCGGGATTTCCCAGCACCGTACTGCCGGCCGGCAGCGGGTCGCCGGTTCCGATTCCAAACGCCGCGCAGTCTCCCGGGAGCAATTGCTCCAGCGCGGTAATGAGTCCGAACGTTCCGTCGATTTCGACACCGGCGATCTCGGCCGCCGGGCCGTCTGCCGCTGGGCCGCTCCAGACGCCTCCATCTGGCACCAGCCACGCCACCACGCGGCCGGCCGCGGTGAGCCGGCGCAGCTCGGCGTCGCGCGGGGCCGGCCCGTCGGCCGGCGCAAAATCAGAGCGGGCGATCACCGCTGGTCCTCGAATCGGTCCGATCGGGCGCACCGCCGGCTCGTCGAGTTCGTGGTAGCCCGACACGCGGTTACTCAGAATGACGGCCGCGGGAATCCCCAGCGCCCGCTCCCACCGCTCCCGGATCCGCCAGGCGCCGGCCCGCAGCTCTGCGATTGGCCGCGCGCCCAGGAAGGGTGCCCAGCGCCCCGAGTCGTCGTCCTGGTCGAGCAGATAGAGCAGAGTCATTCGGGCAGTTCGCGGATCGTCGGCGGCAGGGCATCGAGCAGCTGCTTGAGATCCGCCGCGCGACGCCGGTTCATTACCAGTATTCGTCCGTGTGCCTGCACCACGATTAGATCCTGTACGTCACCCAGCACTACCGTGTCCGTCTCACTCCAGACGATGCAGTCGTGCGCCTGGTAGAGCGCCGCCGGGCCCACCACCACATTGCCGGCCGGATCCTTGGGACGAACTCGCCCCAGCGCCTCCCAGGTGCCCACGTCATCCCAGGCAAAGTCGCCCCGAACAACGGCCACCGCACTGCTGCGCTCCAGCAGCCCGACGTCGATCGAAATCGGGGTCAGTTCGCGGAAGAAGCGCGGCGGGTCGTCGGCTTCGAGCGCCGGGAGGAACGGCGCTATTTCAGGTGTGTGCGCCCGGACCTCTTCCAGCAGGCGATCGGCGGTCCAGGCAAAGAGCCCGCTGTTCCAGAGCGCGCCGGCAGCCATCAGATCGAGTGCGGTTGCGGCGTCCGGCTTTTCGGAAAAGCGGGAGACGTTGCGAGCATCGGTATCGAGCGGCGCACCCGGCACGATGTAACCGTATCCCGTTTCGGGTCGCGACGGCACGATCCCGACGGTGACCAGCCGCTGGTAGTCGCGAGCGATGCGGAGCGCCGTTGCTGCGGTCTGCCGAAATGCTTCGGCATCGCCGATCGACCAGTCGGCGTGCAGCGAGAGCACTGCCGCGTCGGGGTCTCGCTGCGCTGCCACCCAGGTCGCCCAGATCAAGGCGGGTCCGGTGGATGCCGCACGCGGCTCGACCAGCATGTTCTGCGGTGGGATTCCCAGACGTTCCTGCAGCCGCTCGGCCAGCCCGGCCCCGGTCACCACCAGGATTCGGTCACGATCGACCAGCCCCTCGAGTCGCTCGACGGCCGCCTCGGCGGTTGATGTGGGGCCGGTGAGCGGCAGCAGTTGCTTGGGATTGTGCGGGGTGCTGAGCGGCCAGAAGCGGGTGCCCGAACCTCCGGCCAGCAGGATGGCCCAGTTCATCGTGCGCCAGCGGTCACGTGTGGATCTCTCGTTTGTTGACGATGAATTGTCGTACCGCGCAGCTTCTACAGCAGACTGCTGAGCGCTGGACGGTGACGGCGCAGATCGTACAGCAGCGGCCCGAGGTTGGTATCGGCTGCCGCCAGCAGGATCAGGCAATTGCCCTCGCCGGCCAGGGCCAGCACGGCGAGCCCGTTCCGGTATTCCATGACAGCAGTGGTAAGTTCGCCGCGTCCGGCCGCTTCACCGAGCCGGGTGGCGTGCTGGGCCATGGTGGCGGCCAGAGCGGCCAGGGCCTCGGGTTCGGCCGAAATGCTGCCGGCATGGTCGATAGGCAGGCCGTCGGCACTGGCCAGCACGACCGACTCGATTCCTTCGCGCCGGGCGAGCCCCCGCACGACCTCCGACAGTTCACTCATGCGGTGCCCCGTTGGTTGAGTTCCGGACCTCGGGAACGTAGGAACCGACCCGATTGAAGTCAAGAAACCAGGCCAAGTTGACCGGTCTTTGCCGGGGGCTTAATCTTCCCCTCTCATGCGTCGCCATTTTCTCCTGACGGCTCTTGCCGCGCTGGTTGCGGTCGGCTGCTCCGACTTCAACGATCTGCCCGACCCCACGGTCACCAACATCGTGGTCGACAGCGTGTCGCTTTCGGCCCTCACCGGCACGCCGGTGGCGCAGCCGAGTGCCTATTCGATTCCGGATAACCAGGCGGTCCGAACCGATCTGACGTCCGGGTTTGATTTCGCATTCGATCTCGATTCCACCGCCGATGGAATTCAGCCGGTGCTGGTGCCGCTGGCGGCGCTCGGGCTCTCCACCAACAGCGGAGTGGATCCGGGGCTTCAGCGCACTGATCTGGCGTTCGATGGCATCACCAAGGCGCCGGGGAACGGCTACACCACCGACAGCGCGCTGGTGGTCGATTCGGGCACCGTCCTGTTTGCCCGCTCCCGCGTGGTCTGCGGCGTGCTGGGGGTTCCGCAATACGCCAAGCTGGAAGTCACCGGCGTCGATCCAGCCCAGCGCACCCTCACTTTCCGGATCCTCTCCGACAATAACTGCGGGTACCGGGGGCTCGAGCCCGGCCTTCCGCGCGAGTAGGTCGGTGATCGACCTCCGCGCGTTCCGGCAGGAGCCCGATGCGGTTCGCGCCGCCCTGGCGCGCCGCCTCGATCCGACGCTCGATGCCGCGCTCGATCAGCTCGCGGCGCTCGATCGCCGCCGCCGCGAGCTGCTCACCCGCACCGAATCGCTGCAGGCGGAGCGCAACGCCGCCACCGCCGAGGTGGCGCGCCGCAAACGCGCCGGCGAGCCGGCCGACGATCTGCTGGCCGATCTCAAGCGTTCCGGCGAGGCCGCGCGCGCACTGGAGGCCGAAGTTCGCGCCGCCGAAGCCGAGCTCGATGCGCTGGCGCTGACGATTCCGAATCTGCCGCTGCCGGAAGTTCCCGAAGGCGATGCCACCGCTAATCGGGTGGTGCGGACCTGGGGCGAGCCACCGGCCTTCGATTTTGCACCGGTCCCGCACTGGGATCTGGGCCAGCGGCTCGGGCTGTTCGACCTTGCGCGAGGCGCCACGCTGACCGGCTCCGGCTTCCCGGTCTTCACCGGGCTGGGCGCCCGGCTGGTGCGTGCACTCAAGAATTTCATGCTCGATCTGCACACCGCCGAGCACGGCTACCTGGAAGTTACCCCGCCGCTGCTGGTGAACCGCGCCACGCTCACCGGCACCGGCCAGCTTCCCAAGTTCGAGGAAGAGGTCTACGCCGTTCCGGCCGATCAGTTCTTTCTGATTCCGACGGCCGAAGTCCCGGTTACCAATCTCCATCGCGACGAGATTCTCGATGGCGAGCGTCTCCCGCTCAGCTACGTTGCGTTCACGCCCTGCTTTCGGCGCGAGGCCGGAGCTCACGGCAAGGACACCCGCGGGCTGATCCGGGTCCATCAGTTCGACAAGGTAGAGCTGGTGCGGCTGGTGCGTCCGGAAGATTCGCCGGCGGAGCACGCGCGGATTACCGCCCATGCGGAAGCGGTGCTCCAGCGGCTGGAAATCCCCTACCGGGTGCTGGACCTGGCCGCCGGCGACACCGGATTCGCCAGCGCGCATACCTACGACCTCGAAGTGTGGGCGGCGGGAGTCGGCACCTGGCTGGAGGCGTCGAGCAGCAGCACCTTCACCGATTTCCAGGCGCGGCGTGCCAACATCCGGTTCCGGCGCGAGCCGCGGAGCAAGCCTGAATTCGTTCACACACTGAACGCGTCGGGCGTGGCGTTCCCGCGCACGATCATCGCGCTGCTGGAAAACAACCAGCTGGCCGACGGTTCGGTGCAGATCCCTTCCGCTCTGGTCCCCTATCTCGGCGTGGAGCGCCTTCGCCCGGGTGGCTAACGACCGGCTGCGTCGCCTGGCACCCGCGCTGGCGGTGCTGCTGGTGGCGCTGCTGGCTGCGCTGAATCTGGGTACCGGGCTGATCATCGCCCACCACTTCCAGGCCGACGCCACCGCCACCAGCCGGCTCTACTCCGGCGTCTTCGCCGGTCTCAACGACCCGCAACCGGGCGGTGCCGAAGAGGCGCTCCTTCGCCTGGGCGAACAGGTGCGCGCGCTCGGCATTCCGCTGGTCGTCACCGACAGCGCGGGGCGGGTGACTGCCGCGGCCAACACCCCGTTCGCCTCGGGAGCGCTGGACGATCCGCGGCTGGTTGCCTACACCCGCGGGCTCGATCGTCAGAATCCGCCGATCGTGCAGCCGGGGCTCGGTACCATCCACTACGGACCGCTGCCGGCCAAGCGACAGCTCAGCGTTCTTGTGGTACTGCAGGGACTCACCCTCGCCATTATGGTTGCCTTTGCGGTGTTCGCCTACCGCACCGCCATGTCGGCGCAGCGCGATCGCCTCTGGGTGGCGATGGCGCGCGAGGCGGCGCACCAGATGGGAACACCGCTCACCAGCCTGCAGGGGTGGATCGAGCAGGTGCGTTCGCGGAGTACCCCGCCGCCCGATCTGGCCGATCACCTCGGTGCCGACGCCGAGCGGCTGGATCGGGTGGCGCAGCGGTTCGAGCGGATCGGCAACCCGGCCAAGCGCGAGCCGGTGGAGCTGGGCGCGCTGGCCGATCGAGTGGCCGGCTACTATCGCCCGCGTCTGCCGCGGCACGCCAACCCGATCGAGCTCCGGGTCGAGGCCCCCGGTGCCGGCCCCACCGTGCTGGGAGACCACGTCCTGCTCGAGTGGGCGCTCGAGGCACTGGTCAAGAACGCGATTGACGCCCTGCAGGGGCGCCGCGGCACGATTACCCTGCGGTGCGGGGTGGAAGACAGCCGCGCCACCCTGCGAGTAATAGACGACGGGCCGGGTGTGCCCAAGGAGATCCGGCGCACACTGTTCGAACCCGGCATCAGCACCAAGCGGGGCGGGTGGGGCATCGGATTGGCGCTGGCCCGGCGCGTCGTCGCCGATGCCCATCGTGGCGAGCTCGGTCTGGAACTCACCGAGCACGGCACCAGCTTTTTAATACGGCTTCCTCTGGCGGATGAGCAGTATGGTTGATGTTTCTCCCGATCGCGACTGGACCCGCTCCCTCAACCCGGCACAGCGCGAAGCAGTTGAGCATGTCCACGGACCGCTGCTGGTACTGGCCGGCGCCGGCTCAGGCAAGACCCGGGTGCTTACCACCCGGATCGCGTCGCTGATCGAGCACCACGGCGTTCCCCCCGAGCGGATCTTTGCGGTGACGTTCACCAACAAGGCCGCCGGCGAAATGAAGCACCGGATCGGGGCGCTGCTGGCGCGCGATCCGGCCGGCCTCTGGATCGGCACCTTTCACGCCCTCTCCGCCCGGCTCCTGCGGCGCGAGGCCGATCTGCTCGGCTTTACTCGCAACTTCACCATTTACGACGAAGACGACCGCCTCTCGCTGGTGCGGCGGCTGCTGGATCAGCGGGGGCACAATACCCGGCTGTTTCCTCCCCGCGCCGTGGTGTCGGTGATTTCTGCCGCCAAGAACCGGATGGTGCCGCCGTCCGAGCTGGGCGCTTCGCCGTTCGATCGGCTCGGTCAGGTGGCGGCCGATATCTACCAGGCGATGGGCCCGGCGCTCAAAGCCGCCAACGCGATGGATTTCGACGACCTGATGCTCCATCCGCTCACGCTCTTCCGGGAGCATCCCGATCGGCTGGCGGCCTATCAGTCGCGATTCCAGTTTCTTCTGGTGGACGAGTTCCAGGATACCAATCGCGCCCAGTACCAGCTCATCAAGCTGCTCGGTGCCCATGGCAATGTGTGCGCGGTGGGAGACGACGACCAGTCGATCTACGGCTGGCGCGGCGCCGACGTCCGCAACATGCGCGAATTCCTTACCGACTTCCCGAACACCGTGGTGGTGCGGCTGGAAGAGAACTATCGCTCCACCCGCGTCGTGCTCGATGCCGCCAACGGCATCATCGCGGAGAATACCAGCCGGATGGGAAAGACGCTGCACACCCGCCGTCAGGGCGGAGAGCCGGTCACCCTGCTGGCGGCGGCCGATGAGCGGGACGAAGCGGAGTGGATTGCCGGCGAGCTGGCGCGCCGGAGTGCCGCCGGCGACTGGAGCTTCCGCGACATGGCAATCCTCTATCGAACCAACGCGCAGTCGCGCGCGCTGGAAGAGGCCTTTCGCCGCGCCGGCATTCCATATCGGCTGGTCGGCGCCACCAGCTTTTACGATCGGCGCGAGGTCAAGGATCTGCTGGCGTATCTGCGGCTGGTCGCCAATCCGGCAGACAACGAAGCGTTTCTCCGCGCGGTAAGCGTCCCCCGTCGCGGGCTCGGTGAAACCAGTCTTGCCGCTCTGGGCCAGACTGCCGCGGCCTGGCACAAACCGCTCCTCGAAACCGCCCGGCTCGCCGGCACCATCAGCGATCTGCGGCCCAATGTCCGCGGCGCGTTCGAGCGTTTTGCCAAACTCGTCGACGAGGTTCGCGAACGTGCAGTCAACGGCCAG
>DASSTY010000114.1:0-4435 GCA_035707585.1 Gemmatimonadales bacterium | reverse complement strand
GGTTGATCGGTGCGCTGGACCGGGCGCAGGACAAGATCGATTTCATCCAGGCGCGTCACGAAGAGCTGGCGGCGTTCATGGCATGCGCCCACGCCAAGTTCACCGGCGAAGTCGGCGTCTGTCTTGGCACCTCGGGCCCCGGCGCGATCCATCTGCTCAACGGCCTCTACGACGCCAAGATGGATCACATGCCGGTGCTGGCGATTGTGGGGCAGCAGGCCACCATCGGACTGGGCGCCAGCTTTCAACAGGAAGTCGATCTCCAGAACCTGTTCAAGGATGTCGCCGGGCACTACGTCCACATGGCCTCGACCCCGGCGCAGATCCGCCACCTGGTAGACCGGTCGCTCCGGATCGCCATCGCCGAGCGGGCCGTCACCTGCATCATCGTGCCTAACGACGTGCAGGAGATGGATGCCGTGGAGCATCCGCCCAGGGTGCACGGCGCGTCGTTCACCGGTATCGGCTACTCCGAACCGCACGTCATCCCCATCGAAGCCGACATTCGCCGCGCCGCCGAAGTGCTCAACGCCGGCGAGCGGGTGGCGATGCTGGTGGGTGCCGGTGCGCTGGGCGCGTCGGACGAAGTGATGGAAGCGGCCGATCTGCTCGGCGCCGGTGTGGCCAAGGCGCTGCTCGGCAAGGCGGTGCTGCCGGATGATCTGCCCTATGTGACCGGATCGCTCGGACTGCTCGGCACCAAGCCGAGCTGGGATCTGATGCAGGACTGCGATACGCTGTTCATGATCGGCACCAGCTTTCCGTATTCCGAGTTTCTCCCGCCGCTCGGCAAGGCGCGTGGTGTGCAGATCGACATCAAGGCGCGCAATCTCAGTCTGCGGTATCCCATGGAGGTGAATCTCTGCGGCCACAGCCGCGAGACGCTCCAGCTGTTGATTCCCCATCTCAAGCGGAAGACCGACCGCAGTTGGCAGAAGACCATCGCCGACGGGCTGGATGACTGGTGGAAGCTGCTGGAAGCCCGCGCCATGGAGGATGCCGATCCCATCAATCCGCAGCGGGTGTTCTGGGAGCTGTCGCCGCGGCTCCCCGATAATGTCATTCTGGCCGGCGACTCTGGTTCGTCCACCGACTGGTATGCCCGCGACATCAGAATTCGCCGGGGGATGATGGCGTCGCTGTCGGGCAACCTCGCCACCATGGGGCCCGGCGTGCCGTACGCCATTGCGGCCAAGTTCGCGCATCCCGACCGCCCGGTGGTGGCGATGGTGGGAGACGGCGCCATGCAGATGAACGGCGTCAACGGGCTCATCACCATCGAGAAATACTGGGAGCGGTGGGCCGATCCGCGGCTGGTGATCCTGGTGCTGTACAACCACGATCTCAATCAGGTGACCTGGGAGCAGCGGGTGCTGACCGGCGATCCCCGTTTCGTCGGCAGTCAGCAGCTGCCGGACTTCCCCTTTGCGCGTTACGCCGAACTGCTCGGCTTCAAGGGCATCGTGATGAACACGCCCGACGACATCGCCTTCGGTTGGGACGAGGCGATGGCTGCCGACCGCCCGGTGGTGGTGGAGGCGCACACCGATCCCGACGTTCCGCCGCTGCCGCCGCACATCACGTTCGAGCAGGCCAAGCGCTTCGCGACGGCGCTGTTCAAGGGAGACCCCGACGAGTGGGGCATCATCAAGCAATCGGCCAAGCAGATGGTCGAGAACTATCTCCCGCACTAGGGGAGGGATGGTGCGGCTGGATTTTCCCTATCCCAACTACCGGGGCATCGCGCCGTTCGAGGTGCCGGACCGGAATCTGATGGGAGTCTTTACGCCGGCCACCTTCGATACCGATGAATCGAAGGTGCTGGCCGAGGGACTGGCCAATCCGCATGGGGCGCCGCGGCTGCGAGACGCAGTCCGTTCCGAAGACCGGGTACTGATTCTGATCGACGACGCCACCAGGGCGACGCCCACCGCGCGGGTACTGCCGCCGGTGCTGGCCGAATTGCGCGCCGCCGGCGTTCCCGACGATCGGATCGAGTTCATCGAAGCGCCGGGATCCCACCGGCCGATGACCGAAGACGAGCTCCGCGGCAAGATGGGCGACGCCTACGGCCGCTTCCGGGTGCATCAGCATCGCTGGCTGGACCACGACCAGCTGCACGACTTCGGCACCACCCGTGACGGCACCCGGATCACCGCCAACAAGCTGCTCACCGAGTTCGATTTCATTCTGGGGATCGGCTCGATCGTCCCGCACCGGATCAAGGGGATGTCGGGAGGCGCCAAGATCATGTTCCCCGGCGTGTCCGGTCCCGACATGATGGCGCGGAACCAGTGGCAGGCTTCGATGCAGATGTCGGAGACGGTGATGGGCGTGCCGGAGAATCCGATGCGGCTCCGGATGGAGGAGGCGGCGCGGATCGCCGGGCTCTCCTACATCGTGAACGTGATCTACGATGTGCATGATCACATCGTGGGCTGCGTCAGCGGCGACTCCGTCGAAGCGCACCGGGTGGGCTGCCTCCGGAGCAGGGAAGTGTACGCGGTGCATCTCCCCACCCGGGCCGACATCGTCCTGATCGACGCGCACTCGGCCGACCGCGACTTCTGGCAGTCGGCCAAAGGGGTGTACGCCGGCTCGATGGCGGTGCGCGACGGCGGCTCCCTCATTCTGGTGGCGCCCAATCCGGAGGGCGTCGCCACCAATCATCACAACGTACTCAAGATCGGCTACCGGCCGCAGGCGGAACTGGTGGCGATGGTGCAGGAGGGCGGGGTGGACGACCTGGTCGGCATCGCCGTCCTGGCCGACGTCTGCCAGATCGTGGATCACACCGACTGCATCATGGTTTCTCCCGGCGTCAAGCCCGAGGACGCGGCGCGGCTGGGGTTCCGCTCCGCCGCCAGCGCGCAGGAGGCGCTCGCGATGGCCTTTGAGCGCCAGGGGCAGAACGCCTCGGTGGCCGTGCTCCGCTACGGCGGGCACATCCTGCCCATCGTCGACGACGAAGCCGCCGATCGAATCGCTGACATGACGACCGCGACGCCCGCCCGGGCGGCGGTTGGAAAGGATCATACATGACCGGCCTCATCACCTTGCGGCATGAGGTGGAGCAGACCCGCTTTCGCCGCGAGCAGATCGACGACAGCCGCACTGCGATCCCCGCCGGCACGGTAAAGTCACTGGAAAAGGCGCTTCGGGCGGAAATCCGCGGCGAGGTGCACTTCGACGACGGATTCCGCGCCCTCTACGCCACCGACGCATCGAACTATCGGCAGGTGCCGATCGGAGTGGTCATCCCCCGCGACGTCGAGGACGTGATTCACGCGGTTGCCGCTGCCCGGGAACACGGCGCGCCGGTTCTCTCGCGGGGTGGCGGCACCAGTCTGGCGGGGCAGTGCTGCAACGTGGGTCTGGTGCTCGATTTCTCGAAGTATCTCATCCGGGTGCTCGAGATCGACCCCGACCGCCGCACCGCGCGAGTGGAGCCGGGCGTCATTCTCGACGATCTCCGCAATGCGGCCCAGGCGTACGGCCTCACCTTCGGCCCCGACCCGGCAACCCACAGCCGCAACACATTGGGCGGCATGCTCGGCAACAACTCCTGCGGTGTCCACTCGCTGCTCTGCCGCAAGTCCGGCCGAGGACTCCGTACCTCGGACAACACCCACTCGCTCGCGGTGCTGACTTACGACGGGCTGGGTATGGAAGTGGGTCCTACTTCGGACGACGACCTCGAGCGGCTGACCCGCGGCGCCGGGCGCCGGGGCGAGATCTATCGGGCACTGGCCGGATTGCGCGATCGCTACGCCGATCGGATCCGTCGCGATTTCCCGCAGCTTCCCCGGCGGGTATCGGGCTACAATCTGGATGAGCTCCTTCCGGAAAACGGCTTCAACGTGGCGCGTGCGCTGGTCGGGACCGAAAGTACCTGCGTCACCATTCTGGAAGCCACCCTCGACCTGGTGCCCAATCCCGGTGCTCGTTCGTTGCTGGTGCTGGGCTATCCCGATGTCTTCGCCACCGCCGATCATCTGATGCAGATCCTCGACCTCGACCCGACGGCGCTGGAGGGGATGGATCATCTGCTGTTCGAGTGGATCAGCCGCAAAGGCGACGAGCGCGCCAACCTCAGCATGCTGCCGGAGGGGCGTGGCTGGCTGCTGGTGGAATTCGGCGGAGATTCGAAAGAAGACGCCGACCAGCAGGCGCACCAATGCATGGAGATGCTCAAGCGGCAGGACTCGCGCCCCACCATGCGATTGCTGGACGACCCCCATGAAGAGCGGATGATCTGGGAAGTGCGCGAGAGCGGGCTGGGCGCCACCGCGTGGGTGCCGGGCCAGCCCGACTCCTGGCCCGGATTCGAAGACTCCGCGGTGCCGCCCGCGCGAGTGGGTGAGTATCTCCGCGACCTCAAATCGCTGATGAACCGCTACGGACTCAATCCTTCGCTTTACGGTCACTTTGGACA
>DASSTY010000113.1:0-3542 GCA_035707585.1 Gemmatimonadales bacterium | reverse complement strand
GGCCACTCGGGGATCCACTTTGGCATAGACCAGGTCCGTGACAAGGTTCACGATGACGAACACCACACTCAGGAACAGAATGCTTCCCTGGATGGCGGGAAGATCGCGCTTTTCGATCGCGGTGAGCACATAGCGGCCAACACCGGGCCACGAAAAAATCGTCTCGGTGAGAATCGATCCGGTGAGATAACTCCCGAAGTCGAGGCCGAAGACGGTGATGATGGGAAGCAGGGCGTTGCCAAAGGCGTGGCGCAGCACCACTCGCCATTCAGAGAGGCCTTTGGCCCGGGCGGTGCGAACGAAGTCGCTTCGGAGGGTCTCCTGCATCGCGGCGCGAGTCATCCTGGCCAGGAACGCAACCGACCGCATCCCCAGCGTCAGCGCCGGCAGAATCAGGAACGTCAGCCCGCCATAGCCCGACGGCGGGAGCCACTGCAGCCGGACGGCAAAGAGCAGAATCAGCAGCAGCCCCACCCAGTAAACCGGAAACGACACTCCCAGATAGGCGCCCACCGCGGTGAGATGATCGAACCAGGCGCCTGGCTTCCACGCACCGAGGATGCCGAGGGTGATTCCGGTCAGCGCGGCAAAGAGCATCGCCGCTCCCGCCAGCTGCAGCGTGGCGGGGAAGCGCTCCCTCAGGTCCTCGCTGATGGGCCGGCGGGTGATGTAGCTGGTGCCGAGATCGCCGTGGAGAACGCCGCCAACGTAGCGGGTGAATTGCAGCGGGAGCGGATCATCCAGATGAAGCTGCGCACGGAGCCGCGCCACTGTCGCCGGATCGGCGCGATCACCGACCATCGCCTGCACCGGATCGCCCGGCGCAACGTAAAGCAGGAGGAAGGTGATGATCAGCACGCCCAGCATGGTCGGGACCAGCAGCGCCAGCCGGACGGACAGAAATCGAATCATTGCGGCGTAACGTGCTGCACCGCGGTCCAGTCCTGTCCATAAAACACCAGCGGAATGTGCCAGCCGGTTACGTCGGGGCGTTCGGCCCAGAGGTCGACCGGGAACCAGAGGAAGATCCAGGGAGCCGCGTCGTACACCATCGAGTCGATTTCACGGGCAACCGACGCCTTGAGCCCCGAGTCGGTGGTGGTACGGGCCTGCAGGATGAACTGGTCCAGCTCGGGGTCGGAGTAGCGGGCGTAGTTGCCGCCGACGCCGGCGTTCTTCGAGTAGAACAGCGGATAGGTAAAGTTTTCCGGGTCGGGGTAATCGGCGTACCAGTCGGTCAGGAAGAGATCGGCTTTGCCGCTCCGGGCCGCTGCGCGTGCCGTCGAGGCGTCGCGCTCCACGATTTCCACCTTGACGCCCACCTGTGCCAGGTCACTTTGCACCGCCTGGGCCACCCGCGCCAGTTCCGCTCTCTGGGTTCGCCAGAGCTGCACCGAAAAGCCGTTGGGATAGCCTGCCTCGGCCAGAAGCTTCCGTGCCAGCGCGGGGTCGTAGCTGTAGGGCGCCCGGGTGGAGTCGTAGCCGGTGATCCCGGGTGGAATGGCACCGGCCGCCTGCACTCCGCGGCCGCTCATCACCGTTTTCAGAATCGTCTGCACATCTACCGCGTGATTGAGCGCGCGGCGCACCCGGACATCCTTGAGCGGGCCACGGGTGGTGTTGATCGCAATGTAGAGATCGCGAATGGCCGGGCGCCGCTGCAGTTCATTGGCATGGTCCGATTCCCAGCGCGCCGTTTCGCCGAAAGGGATCTCCACCACGTCGAGCCGGCCGGCGAGGTACTCCGCCGCCTGGGTCAGCGGTTCGGGGATGATCCGGATTCGGAGCGTATCGGCCTTGGGCGCGCCGCCCCAGTAGCTGGGGTTTTTGGCGAGTACGATCTGATCGTCATGCGACCACGAGACGAACTTCCACGGGCCGCTCCCCACCGGGTGCTGGTCGAATCCCGGCGGCGTTGGAGTCGGGACGATTGCCGCCACTGGCATCGCCAGCAGCTTCGGGAAAATGTTGAGCGGTTCTTCGAGCCGGAAAACCACCGTACTGTCGTCTGGTACGCTGATTCCCGGTACGCTCTGGGCCTTGCCATCAGCGTATTGGCGAGCGCCCGCGATCGGGAGCAGCGGCCAGTTGCGCCCGCCGGTGGTGCTGGGCGAAAGCACCCGCAGGTAGGACGCCTCGATGTCCCGGGCGGTGAGCGGGCGTCCGTTCTGGAAAGTGACGCCGCTCCGCAGATGGAAGGTGTACTCCAGCCCGTCGGAAGAAATCTCCCACCGTTCCGCCAACGCCGGCTTCAGATTTCCGTCTACATCGAAGCGAGTCAGGTTGCTGAACAGCATCGCCACGACTTCGCCGGTGGGCACATCAGTAGAAAGGGCGGGGTCGAGCGAGCGGGGTTCGGCGGTGAAGTAATAGTTAATGGTGTGACTGCCGGAGGAGCCGGGGCCGCCGCCACAGGCAGCGAGCGCGAGCAGAAGACCTGGCAAAAATCGGCGCATGGCAATACGGATGACGAGGACTGGAGGCGCGCACGTTGACAGAGTGGCGTAAGGTGGTGAAACTACCCGTTTTAGGAGACACCGTCAATTGCGCAGGCCGGGCTCTCCACCGGCGCGCCCTCCTGGAGTCGCCAAGCCCCTTGTTCCGTGTTTCTGGGTCCGCTTTCCGGCCGTGGCTCATCGGCTTCGCTGCCCTGATGATTTCGCTGCTGGCCGGGGGCGGTGCGCTGGCCGCGCAGCAGCCGGCGGCGCCGCAGGAGCTGGTGGTGCGGAAGCTCGACTTCGACGGCAACCGCTCGATCAGCGACGAGATCCTGGCCAGCGTTATCGCCACTACCAACTCGAGCTGGTTCGCCACCAGCCCGGTGGCGCGCTGGATCGGCCTCGGCGAAAAGCGCTACTTCGATTCGCGCGAGTTCCAGGCCGATGTGCTCCGCCTCCAGGTGTTCTATATCCGAAGCGGCTATCCCGATGTCACAGTGGACACGGTGGTCCGCCGCGAGCCCCGCGACATCTACATCACGTTCAAGATCCACGAAGGCCTCCCGGTCCGAGTCGACACCCTGTCGGTGCTCGGGCTCGACTCCTTTCCCCGCCAGGTTCAGCAGAAGATTCTCACCGATCTGCCGCTCCGGGTGGGCGATGTGTTCAATCGCTTCCTGATGCAGGCCGACGCCGACACCATCGTGCGCCGGCTCAAGGATCACGGTTACCCGTCGGCCGATGTGTTCACCAGCTTCGAGAGCCGAGCGGCCGACCGGACAGCGACGATCGTGCTGGCGGTGGTGCCGGGCACCCGAGCGTGGATCAGCCAGCTCCACGTGGCCGGCACCGATCGGGTCGATTCGGGCACCGTCACCGCGTTCGTGTCGGCGCGCCCGGGTGAACGCTTTTCGCAGAGCGACCTCTATCAGAGCCAGCGAAATCTCTACCAGTCCGACCTGTTCCGGTTCGCCGCAGTCAATATTGATACCACCGGCTATCGCCCCGGCTCCGACTCGGTTCCATTACTGATCCAGGTGAACGAATCCAGGCCCTACCGGGTGCGCGGCGGCCTGGGCTACGGCACCACCGACTGTTTTCGAG
>DASSTY010000112.1:0-4533 GCA_035707585.1 Gemmatimonadales bacterium | reverse complement strand
GATTCGCCGACCCGCGTCTTCGATGGATTGGACTACGGCGCTGAATGTGGTGCAGCGGGCGTCGGTGTAGTAGAGGCGGTGGGTTGGCGCGAGTTCGGTCATCGAGCCGCCACTCCGAGCGTGCCGCGCGCGGCCCGCGCTGCCAGGGCAATCGGAATTCCGATCAGGATCATGTGCACCACGATGCTGAGCACTACCCAGAGACGGTCTTTCGACGCGGGCGCCGCCTGCGAAAGCGGCAGCACGACGTAATTCATGATGGCATAAAGCAGCAGGCCGTACAGCGCGCCTGCGAGCAGCGGCCTTTTCCAGAGCAGCTCCCACCGGCGCGCCACCAGGTAATACACCACCGACATCGAGATCGCGATCAGAAAATGGAGTGCCAGCCCGAGCACCGCGGTGGCGGCACCGCCGGTGAAGCTCGATCTGCCGAGGAGGCCGCTCGCTACTGACTGGAAAATACGCTGGGGACCGACATCGGCCTTGAGCGCCCAGAAGAGGCAGGCGTAGCTGATATCGAGCGCGCCGGCGATCACGCCGCCGACCACGACAGGCAGCCACTGAGTGGGCATCAGATCCGGAATACCTCCGCAAAGGTGGACAGCAGCCGGCGCGGGCCTTCGATCCTGACGACGCCTCGGCGGAGCGCCTGGGCCGGAGTGATCTCGCCCGCCAGCAGTTCGCGGAGTTGGGGACCCGCGGTGATGACGAGGTCCGCCCCGGGCAGCGGACCACCGGCAACCTCGAGCCGCCCCTTCTGGATCTGCGCATGCAGCGTAACCGCACCGAGCCGCAATTCATAACTTGCAGTGACGCCGCGCGCGGCCTGCGGCCGAAAGATCGTACGCAGGGCCATGACCATGGAATCCTCGGTGATGATTTCACCGGGACCCGGCTCGGTCAGCAACTGGGCGCCCCACTTTCCCAGTTCCATGACCGACCGCTCCAGCCCCTGCCCCCGTTCGGTGAGTTCATAGACTACCGCGCCACCGGGGCGCTCCTCCAGGCGGCGGCGCACCACGCCGGCCTCCTCCAGGTCGCGGAGGCGGTTGGCCAGGATGTTGGTGGGGATCCGGGGCAGGCCGCGCTTGAGGTCGGTATAGCGGCGCGGCCCCACCAGCAGATCGCGCACGATCACCAGCGCCCAGCGTTCGCCCACGATTTCGAGGGCGCGCACCAGTCCGCAGAATTGTCCGTAGGTGCGGCGGGTCATGGCTTCAATCTACCCGTAACTGGTCTTGACAAACAGTGCTTGCTAAAAGCAAGTTACGCCCGTCCGTGGAAAGATTCACCCTGGATGACCGACCGGAGAGACCGATGCCGCTGCTTGCCGAACTGATTCAGGAGCTGGAGCAGGAAACGCCGGCCACCCGCCGCCTGCTGGAGCGGGTACCAGACAAAGCGCTCGACTGGAGTCCGCACCCGAAATCGACCACGCTGGGAGCGCTGGCCAACCACATTGCCATGCTGCCGCGCGGCATCGTGGAAATTGCCAAGCAGGACACCTTCGACGTCACCCAGCCGGGGCCGCGCCCGCGGCCGGCCAGCGCCGCGGAACTGCTTACGACTCTGGACGAGAGCGTTGCCTTCGCCCGGGCCGAATTGTCGGCCATGACGCAGGAAGACATGGAGCGGCCCTGGCGGCTGATGTTCGGCGAGAAGGAGCTGCTGAAGATTACCCGCGGCGCGCTGCTCAGGACGATCCTCCTGAACCACTGGTATCACCACCGCGGTCAGCTCACGGTTTATCTGCGCGAAAACAACGTCCCGCTGCCGGCGATCTACGGGCCGTCGGCCGACGAAATGCCGTTCGGATTGGGCGCGCCGGCGAGATCCTAATCGGTTTCGGTTTCGCCGGGCCGGGCAACGATCGTGCTGTCCGGCTGCCGGAAATAGACCGGCTGGAGAAACTCCATGGCGGTCGGGCGGCCATGATGGAGACCCGGGGCGTAGTGGAACTGCGGAGCGGCGGCTACGGCAGCGGAGTCGAACTCGCGGTAGCCGCTCGATTCGGAAATCCGGGTCGAATCGTTGACCACGTTGCCGGCCGAATCGACGTAGAGCCGCAGTACCACCTGCCCTTCGATTCCGCGGCTCAGCAGCGCCTGCGGGTAGGTAACCGGCGAGCCGCGATTGACGGCTACCGGTACCTGATCGGGTGCGGTGCTATCGGCGGCGGCACCGCGGGCCGCGGCATCGTTTCCCGAGTGGCAGGCAGCCAGCAGGAACAGTGGAATCAGGGCAGCATAAGTGGAACGAAGCACATCGTCTCCAGCAGGGAATGTGGGGTAAGACCGCTATTCCGATTGCTCCAGCTGGCGCTTCAACGCCGCGAGCCGGTTGAGCGCTTCGAGCGGAGTGAGCGAATCGAGGTCGAGTGACCGGATATCGCTCAGCACCGGATGCGGCGGCCGGGCTTCGGCAAAGAGCGGAAGCTGGCCGGGATCGGGCGGCGGAGGCGGCGCACCCTGCACCACTCGATGCTCTCCCTCCAGCGTTACCAGAAGTTGGTGGGCGCGTGCCACTACCGCCGCCGGCAAACCGGCCAGCTGCGCCACATGCACGCCGTACGACCGGTCGGTGCCGCCCGGCTCCAGCCGATGGAGAAAGACGACGGTGCCGTCGGCTTCGCGCACGGCGACGTTGTAATTGCGGGCGTGCTGCAGCCGCTCGGGAAGCTGCATCAGCTCGTGATAGTGGGTGGCGAACATCGTCTTGCAGCCGATCCGATCATGGAGGTGTTCACTCACCGCCCAGGCGATCGCCACGCCGTCGTAGGTGCTGGTGCCTCGGCCGATCTCATCGAGCAGCACCAGCGAACGTTCGGTGGCGTTGTGCAGGATGGCGCTGGTCTCGCTCATCTCCACCATGAACGTGGACTGCCCGCGGGCCAGGTTGTCGCTGGCGCCGACCCGCGTAAACAGGCGATCGATCACGCCGATCCGGGCTTGATCGGCTGGAACGAGACTGCCCATCTGCGCCATCAGCACACAGAGACCGATCTGACGCAGGATGGTGCTCTTGCCCGCCATGTTCGGACCGGTCACCAGCAGCAGCCGCTCGCCCTCGTCGAACCGCACGTCGTTGGGGATGAACTGCTCGCGCGGCATCAGCCGCTCGATGACCGGGTGCCGGCTCCCCTTGAGCCGAAGCTCGAAATCGTCGCTCACCACTGGGCGAACGTAGCGGTGCTTCACCGCCAGATCGGCGAGGGCCGCCCAGACATCGAGCCGGGCCAGAGCACGAGCGGTCGCCTGGATTCGCCCGATAGCGTTGCCCACGGTGGCCCGGAGCGCACCGAACAGCTCCGCCTCACGCGCGCTCATCCGTTCTTCGGCGCCGAGCACCCGGGCTTCGTAATCCTTGAGCTCGGGAGTGACGTAGCGTTCGGCGCCGGTGAGAGTCTGCCGCCGTTCGTAATCGGCGGGAACCCGTGCGGTGTGGGCGTGAGTGACTTCGAGGTAGTACCCGAAGACCTTGTTGTACCCCACCTTGAGACTGGGAATTCCGGTGCGGTCGCGCTCGCGCTGCTGAATGGTAGCGATCTGCTGCTTGCCGCCATCGCGAAGATCGCGGAGCTCGTCGAGTTCGCTGTCGTATCCCGGCCGAATCACTCCGCCTTCCGACAACTGCGCCGGCGGCCGTTCGGCGAGACCATCGGTGAGTTCGGCGGCGACGTCTTCCAGCAGATCGAATTCGCGATGCAGCGACTGGAGCAGGCTGCTCGATTCGAGCGCGAACCGGGCCAGTGCTTCGGCCACCTGCGGCAGACGGTTGAAGGAATCGCGGAGCGCGCCAAGTTCGCGCGGAGTGGCGCGTCCCGCAGCGGCTCGGCCGGCCAGCCGCTCGAGGTCGCGCACGCCGTCGAGCGATTCCCGGAGCGCCGCGCGATGAGACCCCGCGGCGGCGAGAAGTTCAACAGCATCGAGCCGGCGCTCGATTTCGCGGACCTCGCGCAACGGGCTCAGCAGCCACTGGCGAAGGAGCCGGGCGCCCATCGGGGTTACCGTCGCGTCGAGCGCTTCGAGCAGGGTGGCGCCGCGCGCGCCGGCCCGGAGCGGCTCCACCAGTTCCAGATTCCGCCGGGTCATCTCGTCGAGCCAGAGACAGCGCTCGCTGCGATGAATCCGCGGCCGATGCAGATGGGGCAGACCGGCCGGCTGCAATTCGGTGAGATATCGAAGCAGCGCCCCGGCGGCACCGACGGCGGGGCTGTCTTCCGGCTCAAGGCCGAGCCCGTCGAGCGAACCCAGATCGAAGCGGCGGGCCAGCTCTTCGGCGGCGAGCGAAGAATCGAATTCCCAGCGCTCGCGCGGCGTTACCAGCACGCCATCGTCCAGGACGATTCGAGATTCGCCCGCCACGATCACTTCGGCCGGCGACAATCGTCCCAGCGCTTCAACCAACGCGGATCCCCGCACCGTCTCCAGCAGAAACTCACCGGTAGACAGATCGATCGCGGCGAGCCCCGCCGCGGTACTCGGCTCGCCGTCCTCCCGTTCTCCCGCCTTCCCGTCTTCCCGTCCTACCGCC
>DASSTY010000111.1:0-7697 GCA_035707585.1 Gemmatimonadales bacterium | reverse complement strand
GGAACGCAAGAGCGCCCGGCCCCCACTGGGAGGCCGGGCGCCCGCCCGCCGAAGCGCTGTCTGCTCAGTGGATGTATGCCAAGCTGAGCCCGACGCCTTCGATATCGCCGATGCCGCCGCTTACGCGCACCGACCACTGCGGGCTGAACCGCATGTCCACGCCCAGCCCCAGCGCAAAGTCGACATCGCTGTCGCCGCTGCCGAAGACCGGGACGATGACCGGCTGGACGAACGGCGTAAACGTGGTATTGGAATTTTCGAGGAGGATCCGCCGGCCCAGCGAAATGCCGACCGGCACGTAGAACACGTCGGGGCCGTCGCCCAGATTGGTGCCGAAACCGACGGTGAGCGCTCCGTCGACCGGAATGCTCTCGGAATAGCTCAGGATCCGGGTGCGAAAATCGGCGCCGGCGAGGAACCGGGTATCGCCGTTGCCCTCGGGATCCGCGAAGCCGGCGCGGAAACCGAAATCGTTGGGGCCGCGCCCGTAGTGATAGAAACCTTCCAGGGCCCACGACACCGCATCGCCCGGGTCGGAGATCGAGACGCCGAACTCATGCTGCTGGAACGACCGATACGGGCTCGAGAAATTCGGGGTGCCCGTTTCTTGTGCGGCGCCCGTCGCCGCCCCGCCCATCACCAGCGCTGCCGTCAGGATCCCGCCGAAAATACTACGCCGCATGAGTCTCTCCTTGCACGTGTTCAGCCACCACCCGGACCCGATCCGCCACCACCTGCAGGAAACCACCGCGAACCTGAAACTTCCGGACTTCTCCATCCCGCCGAATCGCCAGCGTGCCTTCTCCCAGCAAAGTCATCATCGGAGCGTGGTCGGGCAGGATGCCGACTTCACCGTCAAACGCCGGAGCTACCAGGGCATCCGCATCCCCGTCGAACATAGCCGCGGCCGGTGAAATCACAGTGACCCGCATCACGAGCTCGCCAGCTTCTGGGCCTTCTCGACCGCCTCGTCGATTCCGCCCACCATGTAAAACGCCTGCTCCGGCAGATGGTCGAACTCCCCGCTCAGTACGCGTTCAAAGCTGCTGATAGTTTCATCGAGCTTGACATACTTGCCGGGGAAGCCGGTAAACTGCTCGGCGACGAAGAACGGCTGCGAGAGGAATCGCTGCAGCCGCCGAGCCCGCGCCACCACCAGCTTGTCCTCCTCGCTGAGCTCGTCCATGCCAAGAATCGCGATGATGTCCTGAAGCGCCTTGTAACGCTGCAGCGTGCGCTGCACGCCGATGGCGACGTTGTAGTGCCGCTCACCCAGGAACTGCGGATCGAGAATCCGGCTGCTGCTGTCCAGCGGGTCCACCGCGGGGTAGATCCCCAGCTCGGCGATGGAGCGCGACAGCGTCACCGTCGCGTCGAGGTGCGCGAAGGCGGTGGCCGGTGCCGGGTCGGTCAGGTCGTCGGCCGGCACGTAGATCGCCTGCACCGAGGTGATCGATCCCTTGTTGGTCGAAGTGATCCGCTCCTGGAGATCGCCCATCTCGGTCGCCAGCGTCGGCTGATAACCCACCGCGCTCGGCATCCGCCCCAGCAGCGCCGAGACCTCGGAGCCGGCCTGGGTGAACCGGAAGATGTTGTCGATGAAAAGCAGCACGTCCTGGCCCTGCACGTCGCGGAAGTATTCCGCCACGGTGAGCCCCGACAGGCCGACCCGGAGACGGGCGCCGGGCGGCTCGTTCATCTGCCCGTAGATCAGCGCCACGTTCTCGAGAATCCCGGCTTCCTGGAACTCCAGATAGAGGTCGTTGCCCTCGCGGGTCCGCTCACCCACGCCGACGAAGACCGACCGGCCACCGTGACCCTTGGCGACGTTGTTGATCAGCTCCTGAATCACCACCGTCTTGCCGACGCCGGCGCCGCCGAACAGGCCGATCTTGCCGCCCTTCACGAACGGCGCGATCAGGTCGATGACCTTGATGCCGGTCTCGAGAATTTCGGTCTTGGGCTCCAGTTCGGTGAACTTGGGAGTGGCCCGGTGAATCGACCAGCGCTCCACCTCCGACGGAATCGGCGCACCGCCGTCCACCGGATCGCCCAGCACGTTGAGGATCCGGCCCAGCGCCGCCTCACCCACCGGCACCTGAATCGGATGACCGGTGTCGACCACCCGCATTCCGCGCATCACCCCGTCGGTGCTGCTCATCGCCACCGCACGGACCTGGTTCTGACCGATGTGCTGCTGGACTTCGGCCACCAGCCGCACCGGCATCTCGCCGCTCCGGTCTTCCAGCAGCAGCGCGTTGTAGATCTCCGGCAGGTGCTCCGGCTCAAACTCGATGTCGAGAACCGGGCCGATCACCTGCACGACCGTGCCGATGTTCTGAGTGGAAACTGCGGTAGCCATGTTCAATCCAGTCGTGAGTCGTGGGTGCCTGTCGTCCGTCTGTCCGTCTGTCCGTCTGTCCGTCCGTCCGTCTTTCTTTCCGTCCGCCCGCCATTCCGTCTTCCCGTCTTCCCGTCTTCCCACTCACCCCTGCAACGCCGCCGCGCCGCCCACGATCTCCGCGATTTCCTGGGTGATCTGGGCCTGTCGCTGGCGGTTGTAAGTGCGCCGGAGCACCTCGAGAATTTCACCGGCGTTGTCGGTCGCGTTCTTCATGGCGGTGCGCTGGGAGCCGTAGAATCCCGCCGCCAGTTCCACCAGCCCGCGATAGAGCGCGTTCCGCACATACAGCGGCAGCAGCCGCTCGAGGATCTCCGCCGCGCTCGGCTCCAGCAGGTAATCCGGGCGCGATCCACCCCGCGACTCCGGCGCCTCGACCGGAAGGATCCGTACGGTAGTGGGCGGCGTCTGCAGCGGGCTGATGAACCGCGGCTGCACCAGGTCGACGCTGGCCAGCTCGCCGCGCTCATACTGCTCTACCAGCGGCGCGATCAGCTCTGCCGCCTGCTCGGGAGTCGGATGATCCGACACGTCGGTGCGGGCCAGACCAAGGGAGCGGCCGATGTAGCGGAAGTAGCCGATTCCCTTCTTGCCGATGATGTGGAGATCGACGGTGTAGCCGGCGCCCTCCAGCTCCTCGATGCGGCGCCGCGCCTCGCGAATCAGGTTGGCGTTGAACCCGCCAGCCAACCCGCGATTGGAAGTCACCAGCAGCACCGCCGCGTGAGTGGGGCCGCCCTTCTCAGGGGGCGCCGGCCGGCGGAGCATCGGGAATTCGTCGGCCAGTTCGGGCGTGATCAGATCGGCGATGACATCGCGCAGCGCCTCGGCGTAGGGCCGAGCCGCCACCACGCGATCCTGCGCCCGCTTGAGCTTGGACGTGGCCACCAGTTCCATCGTCCGGGTGATCTTGCGGGTGTTCTGGACCGAGCGAATTCGCCCTTTGAGCTGCCGTCCCTTGGCCACCGCTTACTCCGCCACAAAGATGGGCTTGAACTCCTGCACGGCATCGCGCAGCTGACCGGTCAGCGCATCGTCCAGCGCCTTCTTGGTCCGGATGTCCTTGAGGATGTCCGGGTGATGCGCGTCGAGGAAGGCCAGAAAATCGCGCTCCCACTGGCGAATCTTCGGCACTTCGACGTCGTCCAGGAATCCGTTGGTGACGGCCCAGATGATGGCGACCTGCCGCTCAACCGGAATCGGCTGGTACTGCGGCTGCTTGAGCACCTCGACCAGACGTGCGCCCCGCGCAAGCTGGCGCTGGGTAGCGGGGTCGAGATCGGAACCGAACTGCGCAAAGGCCTCCAGCTCGCGGAACTGCGCCAGCGAAAGACGGAGCGGACCGGCCACCTGCTTCATCGCCTTGATCTGCGCGTTGCCGCCGACTCGGCTCACCGAGATGCCGGCGTCCACCGCCGGGCGAACGTTGGAGTAGAACAGTTCGGTGGTGAGGAAGATCTGTCCGTCGGTAATCGAGATGACGTTGGTCGGGATGTAGGCCGAAACGTCGCCCGCCTGGGTTTCGATGATCGGGAGTGCCGTGAGTGAACCGCCCGGCTTCTTGATCCGGGAATCGAGCTTCACCGTATCCGGATTCTCGGAAATCTTGGCGGCGCGCTCCAGGAGACGGCTGTGGAGATAGAACACGTCGCCCGGATAGGCTTCGCGGCCCGGCGGACGGCGCAGAATCAGCGAGAGCTGGCGATACGCCGCCGCCTGCTTGGAGAGGTCGTCATAGACGCACAGCGTCGCCGCACCCTCTTCGTACATGAAGTGCTCGGCGATGGCGCAGCCGGAATAGGGCGCGATGTACTGCAGCGGCGCCGGGTCGGACGCCGAGGCGACCACCACCACCGAGTAGTCCATGGCGCCGGCTTCCTTGAGCCGTTCCACCACTGTGGCGACGGTGGACTTCTTCTGCCCGATCGCCACGTAGACGCAGACGACGCCGGTGCCCTTCTGATTGATGATCGTGTCGACCGCGATGGCGGTCTTGCCGGTGCCGCGATCGCCGATGATCAGCTCGCGCTGGCCGCGACCGATCGGAATCATCGCGTCGATCGCCTTGATGCCGGTCTGCAGCGGCTCCTTGACCGGCTGCCGCACGATGATGCCCGGCGCCACCATCTCAACCGGGCGGGACGCCGTGGTCTGAATCGGACCGAGCCCGTCGACCGGACGGCCCAGCGCATCGACCACCCGGCCCAGCATGGCGCGGCCGACCGGAACCTCCAGCAGTCGCCCGGTGCGGCGGACCTCGTCGCCTTCCTTGAGCTTGAGATAGTCGCCCAGAATGGCGGCGCCGACGTTGTCCTCTTCGAGGTTGAGCACCAGGCCGGTCACGACATCGCCGGTTTCCTGGGCGGTGAACTCCAGCATCTCACCCGCTACGGCCGATTTGAGGCCGTAAATCCGGGCGATGCCGTCGCGCACCTCCAACACCGTGCCTACCTCGGTAACATCCACCCCGCGAAGGTCCGCGGAAGCGATTTCCCGGAGCAGGATTTCCTTCAGTTCACCGGGACGAAGAATGGATTCGGTCGCCATGAGTCTCGATTGCCTGGCTGAGGGATCGGGGGTCCAAAATTCAGCTTGTGAAAATAATCACAATATCCCGGAGAGCAACCCGTCAACGGCTCCGGGTATTCCCTTGTACAAAGGCCGCCAGGATGGCTCGGGGAGTCATCGCGCCGAGCTCGCGGGCGGTGACGCCGGCGATCCGGCGGGAGGTCGCGTTCAGGTGGCTGGAGGTAGCAAAATGGAGGAGCCGGACCACGTCGGTGAGGGCGTATCCCGGGTTGGCCAGAAGCTGGGCGGCGCAGATGATCCGGGTGAGATCGATTACCCTCTTGAGGTTGGGAGCACCGCCCGCGCCGAACTGACGAGAGAGGTGCTCCCGGCTCACCCCCAGCCGGGCCGCCAGCGCCCCGGTGCGAATCGGCGCCTCCACCTCGGCCAGCAGCACCTCCCAGGCGGCCTGCTGGAGCGGCTCGCTCAGCCGGAGCACCCGCGGCGCATCGGACAGAAGGTGCTTCCGCACCGCCGTGGCGGAGTGGCGGGCTACCAGCTCGCCGGCTACCGCGTCGTCCACTCCTTCCACCACGATCGCGGCAATCTCCCGCTCCAGACAGGCCAGCAGCAGCTCGCCATCGTCGGGGCGAAAGGCGGCGTATGCGATCACCGGAATCCCCGGCAGCCGGCGTCGGAGTTCTCCGATCGTGCCAAGCAGCGAGGGATTGGGCGTCAGCACAATCGCGTCGACCAGCCGGTTCTGCAGCAGCCGCTGGAGCGCGGCGGGGGTGCGGCAAGCGGTAATTCGCGGCGCCCCTTTGGGGAGCGTGCGGCGGAGCGCCTGGAGCGCCGGCCGGCTCTCGAGCAGCGTGCCGATGGCAGCCACGGGTTACTCGGAGGCGGCGCTGTCCGGGGCGGGAATCGGCTGGCTGCGCCGCGGCCGGCCGGCAGCGATCGCCACCAGCGCGCGCTCCATCTCGCCGGCCCGCTTCAGCACGCCGCGCGCGTTGTCGTAGCTCAGCACCTGGAGCGCTTCATCCAGAGCACACCACCGGCAGGCGGTAATGCCTTCGTCGCGCTGGGGAATCGGATCTCCCTCGGGGGATTCAAGCAGGAAGAAGTGGCAGTACTTGTGGATGTGCCGGCCGCGAAACCGAAAGTGCCAATCGATGACGCGAATCGGCCCGTGGAGCCGGAGCCCCTGCAGGCCGGTCTCCTCGGCGGTTTCCCGAAGGGCGGCGTCGGCCGGGAGCTCTCCCTCTTCGAGATGGCCCTTGGGAAAACCCCAGTTGGAGTAGGAGTCGCGAATCAGCAGAAATCGGGGGACTCCATCGGCACCGCGCCGAAAGACGATTCCACCGGCACTCACTTCGATTTCGGCACGGCGCTTCGGCATGTCAGAAAACCGAGATCTTGATGTACTTGCGGGGATGGGCCTGAATATCGGTGAGGAGCTGCCGCATCTGGCGCATCGTCATGGTGGTCTCCCGGTAGAGCGACGAATCGGTCGCCAGCATGCCGAGGGTGCCCTGGCCCGCTTCGATCCGTTGCATCAGCGAGTCGGCCGACTGTACCACCCGTATCAGACTCGCCTGGTTGTTGCGCGCCGCGTCCATGACCGAGCGGAGGTCGGCAGCGGCAGCGCGGAGGTCGGCGCTGGACGCCTGCGCGTTGCGCATCACATCCTGAAGCTGGCCCGCCGAGGTGGCGCTGTCCACCCGCTGCGCCACCCGCTGGTAATTCTGAGTTGCGCCGGCGAAGGCGTCCGTTGTAGTCGCCAGATTGTTGCTGACCCGGTCCAGCCGGCCGGTCTGGGTATCGGCAAACTTGACCAGCCGATCGGAAATCTCGGCCAGATGCAGAATACTGCGACGCATATCCTTCACGGCATTGCTGTCGAAGGCGCCCTGCACCCGGCTGGTGAGATCGGCGATGTCACTGGCGATCCGGCTGGCCTGGGCGGTCAATTGGCCGACATCGGGAAGCGTGGCGCCCGGCAGCTCGTTTCCTCCCGCCGCGACAGCCGCGAGCAGCTCGGCGCGAACGTTGGGATCATCGGGCAGCGGCTCCAGCGGAATGATCGTAGCGCTCCACTCGCCGAACAGGCTGGCCGATGCTGCGATGACCGCCGGCTTGTCGGGGAGGTGGACGTCGCGTTGAATGGTGAAATCGGTCTCGACCCAACCGTCGGGTGCCAGCCGGATCGTTTCCGCCCGCCCGACCTTGACGCCGCGCAGCGTTACCGGCGCGCCCACGCCGAGTCCGTCTACCGTGCGGAAGCGGGCAGTGTATGTCAGCGTCTTGTTGTAGAGCCGGGTTTCGCTGAGCCAGAGGGCAGCGGCGACCACCAGTGCCAGCGCCGCAATCACCGAAAGCCCGACCACGAATTCGTTGCTTCGCTTCATGAGGCAGACCTCCCCGAAGCCGCCAGCGCGGTGTCGTCGCGATCGGGTCGCCCTTCAATGAACTGGCGGACTACCGGATCCCGGGTAGCGCGGATCTCGTCGACCGAACCGACCTGACGGATCCGTCCTTCGTAGAGCATGGCGATCCGGTTTCCCACGGTAAATGCGCTCCGCATGTCGTGGGTCACGATCAGGCCGGTCACGCCCAGATCGCGAGTGCGGATGATCAGGCGGTCGATGACCGCCGACGTCACCGGATCGAGTCCTGTCGTCGGTTCGTCATAGAGAATGTATCTCGGCCGGAGCGCCAGCGCCCGTGCGATCCCCACCCGCTTGCGCATTCCCCCGGAGAGCTCGGCCGGCCGCTTGTCGGCGCTGTC
>DASSTY010000110.1:0-2905 GCA_035707585.1 Gemmatimonadales bacterium | reverse complement strand
GGCGGCGACTGGATCACCGGATCGATTTTCGTGGTGGATGGCGGCAACTGGCTGGCGGGTGGCCGCCAGATGGAGTAGCCAATGGATCGTCTCTTTGCAGGCCTCGGCGCCATCTCGGCGTTCATCGCCGTCGGCGCCGGCGCCTTTGCCGCGCACGGGCTCCGCGCCCGCCTCGCACCCGACCTGCTGGCGGTTTTCGAGACCGGCGCGCGCTACCAGATGTATCATGCGCTCGGCCTGATCGCCGTGGCCTGGTTCATATCGCGGTGGCCGGGCACCCTGCCGCTGGCAGCCGGCTGGTGCTTCGTGGCGGGAACGATCCTGTTCTCCGGCTCGCTCTACCT
Source organism: Gemmatimonadales bacterium (assembly GCA_035707585.1). Taxonomy (GTDB): domain Bacteria; phylum Gemmatimonadota; class Gemmatimonadetes; order Gemmatimonadales; family GWC2-71-9; genus DASSTY01. The sequence continues at coordinate 2,561 of DASSTY010000110.1, read as the reverse complement.
CCTGGCGCTCACCAATACCCGCTGGCTCGGCGCCGTTACGCCGATTGGCGGGCTCGCCTTCCTGGCCGGCTGGCTGATGCTGGCCATCGCCGCGTTCGGCGCCACGCGGTGACCGACCCGCTCGATCGCCGCGCTCCGCGCGAGAGCTCCGAAGCGTATCGCCGTCTGCTGGAGCGGCTCGATGCCTGGGCTGCGGAAGCTCGCGAGCGGTCGCCGGGCGTGATTCCCTGCCGCGCCGGCTGCAGCGCCTGCTGCCATGGGCCATTCGATATCTCAGTCGCCGATGCCGAGCTGGTGCGAGATGCGGTCGAAGGCCTTCCCGAAGAGACCAGGGCCGCCGCCCGCCAGCGCGCCGAGCAGTCGATGGAGCGGCTCCGCGCCCTCGCCCCCGACTGGACCGCGCCGTACGACGTGGCCGATCTGGGCGACATCCAGTTCGACGAGATGGTCGCCTCACTCGCCACCGAGCCGTGCCCCATGCTCGATCGATCCGGCAGCTGCCTGATCTACGCCGACCGTCCGCTGGTGTGCCGCCTCATTGGGCTCAGCATGATCACCCCGATCGGGCGGCTGATCGAGAACAGCTGCCCCATTCAGTCACAGTTCCCGGCCTATGCCGCCCTCCCGCCTCAGCCGTTTGACCTGGAATGTCTTGAGCTGGTCGAACTGGAGGCGCTGCAGGGAGCGGCCCGGCGCCTCTTCGGCACCACCGACCGCCTCGATTACGAAACCACCGTGGCAAGCGCCGCGCTTCTGCCGCCGTCGAAATAGCCGACTTCAAAAGAAAAACCCCTCCGGCACGCCGGAGGGGTTTTGTGTTGGACAGCACTCGCAGGTCAGATATGTCCCGAGATGGCAAAGGCGAAGTGATAGGCCATCAGGGCGATCAACCCGATCACAATGACCACCGCGATCAGCAGCGGAAAGAGGAAGAGCCCGCTGAACAGCCGGCTGTCGGTCTTGAGGTGCATGTAGAACGCCGCCACCAGCGCAAACTTGGCGATGGCGAGAATCAGCAGGCAGGGCACCAGAATCGGGCGCATCTGAGGCACGTAGTAGATCCCCACCTCCACCGCGGTGAGGATGATCAGCGTGATCCCCACCTTGAGATAGGTGGCCGTGCTGGGATGATGATGCTCGTGGGCTGCCAGGCCCAGCGCCTCGGCGGAAACAGGGGCGGTCATTCTCGATATCCTACGGAATGAGGTAGACCAGGGTGAAGATCACGATCCACACCACATCGACAAAATGCCAGTACAGCGCTGCGATGTCGAGGTTGACGGCACGGTCGGGCGGCAGTTTGCCGCGGATCGCCGTGATCAGGATCGTGGTCAGCCAGATCAGGCCGATCGTCACGTGGGCGCCGTGGAAGCCGGTCAGCACGAAGAAGCTGGCGCCGAACAGGTTCTGCTTGAGGGTAAGCCCCTCGTGCACGAAGCTGTTGAACTCGTAGACCTGGCCGCCGACGAACATCGAACCGAGGATGATCGTGACGATGAGCCAGGTGATGACACCCTTCCGGCTCCCCCGCTGGGCGGCGGCCAGCGCCAGCACCACCCCGAGCGAACTCATCAGCAGCACGAAGGTACTGACCGACGTGAGCGGAATGTTGAGGATCGGCTTGAATACCTCGCCGCCCGCCGCGGTGTAGGGCGTGTGGGGATAGGGCCCCGCCAGACTCTTGCCCTTGTACACCATGTAGGTGGAGATCAGCGAGGCGAAGAACATGCACTCGGACCCGATGAAGGTCCAGATCGCCACCTTGCGGCTCGGGAGACCGGTGGTGGTCTCCAGTTCCATTGCGTAGGTCGAAGCGTGCGACACTATTCGGAAGCTCCGTTTAGAAGGACGGGATGACGGGAGGTCGGGAAGACGGGAAACGAGTCCGGTGCATGGCGATCTCCAGTGGCTCGGAGCTGCCTCTCGTCCTCCCGTCTTCCCGTCTTCACATCATCCGGCCGGCTCAAACGCCCAGCTGAACACACCCAGGAACAGAATAAACGCGCCGACCAGCATCACCGGTACATCGACGTGCAGCATCATGCCGGTGGAAATCGTCACGATGCCGATGGCAGTGACCAGCGGCCAGAACGAGGGCTTCGGCATGTGGATTCCAGCGCCGCTCACTCGCTGCGGCTCGGGCAGGCTGCCGCCGTGCGCCCGCTTGGCTTCCCACAGCGGATCGCGCGAATCGACCACCGGCACCTCGGCAAAGTTCCACGGCTGCGGCGGCGACGGAATCGCCCACTCCAGCGTGGCACCGTTCCAGGGATCCGCCGGGGCCGGCTCGTGCTTGCCGAACCAGGTCTTCAGGATGTTGATGATGAAGACCAGGAACGAGAGCCCCAGAATAAAGGCGCCGAGCGTTTCCAGTTCGTTGTACCGCTCAAAGCCGAGCCCGGGCGCGTAGGTGTAGATTCGGCGCGGCATCCCGTTCAGCCCGACAATGTGCATCGGGAAGAAGGTCAGATTGAAGCCGATCAGCATCAGCCAGAAGTGCCACTTGCCCAGCGTTTCGCTCAGCATCCGGCCGAACATCTTGGGCCACCAGTAGTAGGCGC
>DASSTY010000109.1:0-4564 GCA_035707585.1 Gemmatimonadales bacterium | reverse complement strand
CCGCTCACGACCTCCGCGAGCGCGTCCTGCGCCAAAGCGGCGGCGGCACGAATCGCCGCAACCTCTTCCGGCGACTTGATCGCCCGAAGCTGCTCCACCAGGCCGGCGCTCGGCACCACCCGCCCGCGCGTTGCCGCACTGACCCGTTCGGCATCGCGAACAGTGAGCGAGTGCGCCTCCAGCCCCAGCACGCCGATCGGGTCGGCATCGAGCAGGCGCCGCAGCCGGTCCCACACGCTTACCGGATCGACTTCGACGGCGGCGCTCTGCCCCACCTCCTGCGGGGCCTGCGCCGCGTAGCGGAAGTCGGTCAGCAGCGATGCGCGATCGGGCCGTACCAGCAGCAGGCCGGCCGACCCGGTAAATCCGGTGAGATACCGGATGTTGGGCAAGTGGCTGATCAGCAGCGCATCGAGGCCGGCTGCTTCGAACGCGGCGCGCAGCTGCGTCTGGCGTTCTTCCCGGCGATCAGTCGCCACGCAGGTGTCCCAGCAGCCCCTCGAGCGCGAGCAGATAGCCCTGGGCGCCGAACCCACACACCACCCCGACCGCCAGATCCGCCAGCACGGAGCGGCGGCGCTCGGGCTCGCGGGCGAAGATGTTGGTCAGGTGCACTTCCACGAAGGGCACCCGCACTGCGAGAAAGGCGTCGCGCAGGCCGAGACTTCCGTGGGTCAACGCGCCGGCGTTGATCAGCGCGCCGTCGGCGTGGCCGCGAAGGGCCTGAACCGCATCGATCAGGGCGCCTTCGTGATTCGACTGAAACCAGTCGATCTCGACTGACGCCGCATCGCCGGCCTGGCGCACCCGCGCTTCGATCTGGGCGAGCGTCTCCCGCCCGTACCGCTCCGGTTCCCGAACGCCCAGGAGATTGAGGTTCGGGCCATTGAGAACCGCGACCCGCATTCTAGCGCTTCAGGTTCTGGAGCCAGTTGGTGAACTGATCGAGATCGTCATCATCCCGGGCTGCATTGGCCGGCGGTTCGGGAGTGCGCGTGGCATCGGCCGGTGCGGGGCCCGGTTTGGCATCGAAGAAGGCGTCGAAACTGACGCCGTCGGCCGCGGGCGCGGACGGTGACACCGCCGGCCCTTCGTCGCCGAACACCGCGCCGAGCGAGAGCGCATCGGATGCGGGACGGGTGGGCGAGCCGGTCTCCGGCTGCGCCGAGGATTGTGAGGCTGCGCCCGGACGTGCCTGCAGCACCCGCTGGAGAAATTCGCCGACCGATTCCCCGCCGGTGGCCGACGCCGCGTACTCAACCGGCCGCCGCTCCGCCTCGACATGCGCCACTTCCTGGGTGAGCGACGCCACGCGTTCGCTGAGCCGAGCGTCGTCGGGACGCTGCTCCGAAAGCTGGCGGTAAACCGCCAGTGCCTCCGCCCGGTGGCCCTGACTGAGATACAGTTCAGCGATCGATTCGGTGACGATCGGTTCCGGTTCGGGCTCCGCTACCGGCTCGGGCTCCGGTTCGGGCCCCGGCTGTACCTCCGGCTCCGGCTCCGGTTCCAGCGCGACCGGCTCGATTTCTTCCGGCTGGCTGAACGCGGTGGGTTCCAGTTCCGGCAGAGGTTCCGGCTCGGGCACGGCCTCCGGTTCGTCGCTGGTGAGCCCCGCCTGGAGCGCCTCACTGGCGCTGGGCACCTGAAATTCGTTGGTGTCGGTCGGCTGGAGCACGATCTCGTGGGCCAGTTCGATCCCGAGTTCCGCAACCGGCTCGGAGACCGGCTCCAGCTCCGTTAGCGGTTCCGGCTCCGGTACCGGCTCCGGCTCAGCGGCTGGCTCCGGCTCAGTGGCTGGCTCTGATTCAGCCGCAGGCTCCGGTGCCGCTTCCGGCTCGGCTGCCGGCTCCTGCTCCTCAGGTTGCTGCGGCTGCTCTTCCGATGTGCTGCGCGACCCCTCCGGGAAGTTGGCCGCTGCGGCCCAGGCCGCCACGCGATCGCGCCAGCTCGGCTCCGCTGCCGGCGGCGGCGCCGGCGCAATGGGCTCGGCCGGAGCTGGCTCTTCGGCGACCACCTCTTCGGCAACCGGCTCTTCGCCGACCGGCTCCTCGGCAATCGGCGCTTCGGGCGCCGCCTCTTCCAACACATGTTCTTCAGAAACCGGCGAGGGCACCGGCTCCTCGTCCTGCTCCCCTGCCGAGGGTTCTTCTGCCGTCATCGGCTCCGGCACCATCCGGCCAGCCGAAGCATTCGCGCGGCTGTCGCGCACCCGCTGGAGATGGCCCATTGCCTCTTCGTTGCTGCGATCCACCGCCAGGAGGCGCTCGAGCATCTGCTCCGCATCATCGAACCGGGCAGCCCGCTCGGCGATTTCGCTCAGCGCCTTGAGCGCGATGACGTTCTCCGCATCCAGCGTCAGGACGCGGTCGAACGCCTGTTCGGCGGCGGGGTCGTCTCCCAGATCCAGATGGCAGCGGCCCAGCACGATGCTGGCCGGGATGTAATCGGGGTGCAGTTCAAGGCCGGGACCGAGCAGCTCGAGCGCCCGGCTGATTTCGCCGTTCTTGCGATATGCCTCGGCCAGCGGGGCAAACGTGAGTCCGCTGGGGTTCTCGTTCCGAAGCCGCTCAAGCTTCTCGATCTCACTGATGGACGCCATCCGGAACCTTCGGCTAAGTTGTTGGCGGGTAAGGCTTGACAGTAGCGGCGGAGCGGCCCTCTGTCAACCGCGAAGAGGCCCCGGCAGCTTGAGGTTGGACGTTGCCCCGCTTAAACTTATGCTCTCTTTTCCACCCGGCATATTGGAGTCGTCGAGCGTCATATGATGCAAGTGTTTCGTAGTAGCGTCAAAGTCATCGGGGTGGTCTTTGCCGTCCTGATGCTGGTGTTCATGCTCACGTCGGTGGATTGGGGGGCGCTCGCCGGCGGCGGCAGCGGGCCCACCGCGGTGGTTGGCCGGATCAACGGCCAGAAAATCGACTATCGCACTTTCGAAACCGCGGTCCAGCAGCAGATTCAGCAGGCACAGCAGACCTCGGCCGCGCCGCTCGGCCTGGAGCAGACCAAGGAGCTGCGCGACCAGGTTTGGGACCAGATGGTTACCCAGGCGGTACTCAACAGCGAGTATAAGCGGCGCGGCATTACCGCCAGCGACGAAGAAGCCGATCAGATGATCCGCAGCAGCCCGCCTGCCTGGCTGGCGCAAAATGCTGAATTCCAGACCGAAGGCAAGTTCGATCTCTCCAAGTACCAGCGGTGGCTGCTTTCGAGCAGTGCGCAGCCCTATCTGCCGCTGCTGGAAGCGCAGGCCAAGGACGAAATTCTTCAGAGCAAACTGCTGCGCGTCGTCACCTCCGACGTGTATCTCTCGGATGCCGCGCTCTGGCAGTGGTATCGCGACCGCAATGACAGCGTCACCGTCGGCCTCACCGCAATCATTCCGCGCAACGCGGTGCCCGACTCCACGGTGCCGGTTTCCCAGGAGGAAGTGGCCGCGTACTACAAGGCCCACCCCGACGATTTCAAGCGCCCCAGCACAGCGTTCATGAGCTTCGTCACCCTGCCCCGCTTCACCAATGCGGCAGACACCGCCGCGGCGCTGGAGCGAGCCAGGGAGGTGCGTGCAGAGATCGACAGTGGCGCGCCGTTCGCGGAGGTGGCGAAGCGCGAGTCGAGCGACAGTGTGTCGGCGGCGCGGGGCGGCGATCTGGGAACCTGGGCGCGCGGCAGCATGGTACCGGAATTCGATTCCGCCGCGGCCAGGCTTCCGCTCAACACCGTGTCGGAACCGGTGCTGAGCCCCTTCGGCTATCACCTGATCGAGATCACCAGGCGCACTGCCGATTCCCTGACCGGCCGGCATATCCTGATTCCGATCGAGCTGGCCGGCGACCATCGCGACCAGCTCGATGCCCGGACCGATACGCTCGAACGGTTGGCCGCGAGCCAGCTCGATTCGGCGGCGCTCGATACCGCGGCCCGCGCGCTCAAGCTGACGATCGGCCATACCGGGCCGGTGCAGGAAGGCTCCCGTGTGCAGCTCGGCCGGTATGTCATTCCCGATGCCGGGGTCTGGGCCTTCAAGGCCAAGCGGGGCGAAACCAGTCCGATCATCGAGACCGACCAGGGAGACTTCGTCTTCCGGCTCGACAGTCTGGCGCCCGAAGGCGTGCCGCCGCTGTCGAGCATTCGACCGGCTGTGGAAACAGCTGTTCGCCGAGAAAAGCAGTGGAAGATGGCCCGGACGGTGGCCGACGATTACCTGAAGAAAATCGAAGCCGGTGCCGACATGGCCGACGCCGCCAAGTCAATGCACCTGGCCCACAACCAGTTCGGTCCGTTCACCAGAACGTCTCCGCCGCTACCCAACGCCATTCTGGTTGGCGCAGCATTCGGGCTCCCGGTGGGCCAGCACAGCGGTGTGCTCGACACCGAGGACGGCTATTACGTCATCAAAGTGCTGAGCCGCACTCCGGCCGATTCAGCCGCTTTCAACAAGGAGCTGGATCAGCTTCGGGTGAAGGCGCTGCAGCTGGCCCGGCAGGACCGGGTCCGCAGCTACCTGGCGGCGCTCAAGGATCAGGCGAAGGTGGTAGACAACCGCAGTCGGATCTATCGGACCGAC
>DASSTY010000108.1:0-2217 GCA_035707585.1 Gemmatimonadales bacterium | reverse complement strand
CTGCTCCGGTTCACCCGTCTCACCGGCGAGGTGGTGCATGCGATGCGGCGTTGCCCTCAGCCGATCATCGCCGCCATCGACGGCGTCTGCGCCGGTGCCGGGGCGATTCTGGCGATGGCGTCCGATCTTCGCTTGGGCACGCCCGAGAGTCGGGTGGCGTTCCTGTTTACCCGGGTGGGTTTGTCCGGTGCCGACATGGGTGCCTGCGCGATGCTGCCGCGGATCATCGGGCAGGGGCGCGCGGCGGAACTGCTCTACACCGGGCGCTTCATGGCGGCCGAGGAAGCGGAGCGGTGCGGATTCTACAACCGCATCGTCGCGGGCGATGCGCTGGCAGGCGAGGCGCAGCAGCTGGCCTCCTCGCTCGCCAACGGACCGTCGTTTGCGCATGCCATGACCAAGCGCGCACTCCACCAGGAGTGGGCGATGGGCGTGGATGAGGCGATCGAAGCCGAAGCGCAGACCCAGGCGCTCTGCATGGGCACCCGGGACTTCGCGCGGGCGTATCAGGCGTTCGTCAACAAGAAGACGCCGGCTTTCGAAGGCGACTGATGAATCCGCTCTCTCATCTGACCTGGCCTTTCTTCGACGACCACCATCGGTCGCTGGGCCAGCAGGTACGGCGATGGGCCGAGCGGGAACTGGGCGCGTCGGCACTGTCGCACGGTGAGTCCGATCTGGACCAGCATTGCCGCGATCTGGTGCGCCGACTGGGCGCGGCGGGATGGCTGCGCTGGGCGGTGCCGGATCTGCCGTCAGGGTGGGAATTCGATCTCCGCTCATTCTGCATTGTGCGCGAAGTGCTGGCCAGCTATTCGCCGCTGGCGGATTTTGCTTTTGCGATGCAGGGGCTGGGGACCGGGCCGGTAGCGCTGTTCGGCACGCCGGCGCAGTGCGAGCGGTGGTTGCCGCCGGCGCGGAGCGGCGAACAGGTCGCGGCGTTCGCGATCTCCGAGGCCGAAGCCGGATCGGACGTGGCCGCAATGAGCACCACCGCTCGGCAGGATGGCGGCGAGTGGGTCATTGACGGCGAGAAAACCTGGATCTCCAACGCCGGCATTGCCGATCACTATATCGTGTTCGCGCGGTGGCCCGACGGCGGTGAGCGAAGTTTCGTCGCACTGATGGTGCCGGCCGATACTCCGGGGTGCGAAGTGACTGCGCGGCTCGCCACCATGGCGCCGCACCCGCTGGGCGTCGTGACGTTCAGCAGCAGCCGAGTGCCGGGTGATGCGCTGATCGGCGAAGCTGGACGGGGGCTGCGGGTGGCACTGGGCACGCTCGATGTGTTTCGCGCCGGGGTTGCCGCGGCGGCAGTCGGGATGGCGAGGCGGGCGCTTGCCGAAGCGATCGGGTTTGCCCAGGAGCGGCAGGCGTTCGGCAGCCGGCTGGCCGAATTTCAATTGACTCGTGGCAAGGTGGCCGATCTGGCAACGGCGCTCGATGCCGCCGCCCTGCTGGTGTATCGGGCGGCGTGGATTCGCGATCAGGGTGCCGAGCGGGTTACCTGCGAAACCGCCATGGCCAAACTGTTCGCCACCGAGGAGGCGCAGCGGATCATCGATGGAGCGCTTCAGCTGCTGGGCGGCCGCGGCGTCATGGCCGGCTCGCCGGTGGAGCAGCTCTACCGGGAAATTCGGGCGCTCAGAATTTATGAAGGAACCAGTGAAATCCAGCGGCTGGTCATTGGCCGCCAGATTCTGGAAAGCGAGGATCGCTCATGAACGTGGATACCTTCTGCCGCGATCATCTGCCGCCGAAGGAGCTCTGGCCTGAGCTCAGGTTCGGCACCATTCCGGAGTTGAATTATCCGGAGCGGCTCAATTGCGCCGGCGAACTGCTCGATCGGATGGTGGAATCGGGTGAAGGCGCGCGCACTGCGTTCATTACCGACAGCGACCGGTGGAGCTATCAGCGGCTGTACGAAGCGGCCAATCGGATTGCGCACGTGCTCAGTGAAGATCTGGGTGTAGTCCCTGGCAGCCGGGTGCTGCTCCGGGCGCCCAACACCCCGATGCAGGTGGCCTGCTGGTTCGGGATTCTTAAGACCGGGGGCGTGGTGGTCTGCACGATGCCGCTGCTCCGGCGGCGGGAACTGGCATACATCGCCGACAAGGCGGAGATCCGGCTGGCCCTCTGTGACGAGCGCGTCACCACCGATTGCGACAGCGGGATGAGCCATCACCAGGACGGGCGCGAGCGGAAGGGTGCGCGAGT
>DASSTY010000107.1:0-6534 GCA_035707585.1 Gemmatimonadales bacterium | reverse complement strand
GTCGCCCTGATACTTGCCCCATACCAATGAGCGCACTTCGTTCTGGTCCGCCGCCATCGCCGCCTGCTGCTGATTGTACCAGTTGAGTTGGGCGGCCGCCCATCCGCGGGTTTTCTCTTCCTGGACCGACTCCATGTAGGTGGTGAGACCCTCGTTGAGCCAGATATTGGCCCAGTTGGCGGTGGTGGTCAGATCACCGAACCACTGGTGCGCCAACTCGTGCGCGTTGAGACTGCGCCCCGCCTGCTGCGGCTCGGCGGCCGCGCCGTGCAGCGCCAGGTCGGTTTGCGTCGTGGCGGAGACGTTTTCCATTCCGCCATAGGTGAAATCGGGAATCACCGACTGATCGTACTTGGCCCACTGGAAGGGAACGCCGAGCAGGCGGGAATACAGTTCGATCATGGCGGGGGTTTCGCCGAAAGTGCGCCAGCCGGCCAGAGTGGTATCGGGGTCGACGTAATACTCCACCGGGCGCCCCCGCCATTGATCGTGCAGAATGGTGAGCGGACCCACCACCACCGAATAGAGATAGGTGGAGGCCGGCTTCTCCTGCGACCAGTGCCACACCTGCTTCCCGCTGGCGGCGGGCGAAACACCGACCAGCCGGCCGTTGGAGAGAACCTTCATTCCGGTATCGGCGGTGACGAAGAACTCCCAGGTGGTCTTGTCGTTGGCGGCGTCGTAGGTCGGGATCCAGTTGCGGGTCTCGGTCGCCTCACCCTGCGACCAGATCACCCGGCGGCGCGGCACGAAATACAGCCCCCGCTCGGGCACGGTATGGTACGCCAGCGTGAAGACCACCGTGTCGCCCTTGGCCGCACGGTGCGGCAGGCGGACAGTGACGTGGCTGGTGTCGTACTTGAAGCGAAGCTTGCGGCCGGATGCGTCGGTGGCGCCGTCGATGGTGAGGTTGCCGGCATCGAGGCGAACGGTATCGGTTGAGGTTGCAGCAATCAGGGTGGTGGTGACTTTTCCGGTGACCAGCCGCCGGGGAACGTCGAAGCCCACGTGAATTGCCTGGTGCACCAGGTTGAACATCGGCTGCCGGAGCGGCCACTGGCGCGGCGGAGTGTATTCGCCGATCACTCCCGTGGTGCGTTGCGCCTGCGCGGCGAGCGGCGGCGCGACGAAGAGAACAGCGGCGGCAAACACCAGAACGCGGCGCATCGACGGACACCTCCTCGGAGAGAATCAGAAAACCAGTTCGCCTCGGAGGTTAGTCGAGTCGCGACCCAACGTCGAGACTGCAGAGCAGCGATTCGGCCAGCTCGTACCCGATGGTGTGCCGGCCCTGCGGCGTGCGGAGAGCAATGGGACCGTTGAACGGTTGGCGCTCAACTACCGTCACCGCCGACCCAGGCACCAGTCCAAAGGCCGCCAGATAACGAAGCCGCTCGGGCTCGCTGGTGGTGACCTGCTGGATGATCACCGTGCTGCCGGCGGCCATCTCCACCAGCGGCACCAGGTCGGTGCGCTCAACGGCGATGCTGCCGTCGACGCCCGGAATCGGTTCGCCGTGCGGGTCCACCACCGGATGGCCCAGCGCCGCTTCCATCCGCTGGACCAGCTCGTCAGAAGCCGCATGTTCCAGCCGCTCCGCCTCGGCGTGAACGGTGTCCCAGGTGTAGCCCAGCCGTTCCACCAGATAGGACTCGATCAGCCGGTGCCGCCGGACCACCTGGAGCGCGGCGCGCCGCCCCTCGTCGGTAAGCTGGACTCCGCGATAGGGGGCGTGATCGAGCAGCCCCTGGTCCGCGAGGCGGCGAACCATGGCGCTCACCGACGGCGCCGAGAGGCCGAGCGCACCGGCGATGGCACGCGTTGAGGCCGCCTCCCCCTGATCGGTAAGTCGGTATATCGCTTTGAGATAGTCCTCGACCGAGCGGGTCAGGGCCGGATCGGGCTGGCTGGGTCCCACGGCGACTCCCGGTGAAATGCGGTTCGTTTAGCCCTGCCGCATTGACAGTTTAGCGTTACCTAATCTATCATCCTGCATGGTGTTTCCCAACCCGTTCCGCGACCGCGCCAGCGAGACCGCCGCCGAGGCGGCCCGCAACCAGTCCGAGCCGCACACCGGCCTGGCGTGGCGGCAGGCCCGGACCACGCCCAGCCTGGCGGAAGTGTACCGGACGGTGCCGGTGGGGCATCGCGGGTGGTGGCGGAAGATGCTCGCGTTTGCCGGGCCGGGGTACCTGGTCGCGGTTGGGTACATGGACCCCGGCAATTGGGCCACCAGTCTGGCGGGGGGATCGGGATTCGGCTACACGCTGCTCAGCGTGATCATGCTCTCCAACCTGATGGCCATCTTCCTTCAGGGTCTCTCCGCCAAACTGGGCATCGTAACCGGTCGAGACCTGGCCCAGGCAGTGCGGGATCACTACTCCCGCCCCGTGGTGCTGATGCACTGGGTGCTCTGCGAAATCGCCATCGCGGCGTGCGATCTCGCCGAGGTGATCGGGTCGGCCATAGCGCTGAATCTGTTGTTCGGGATTCCCCTGGCATGGGGCGTGGCGATCACCGCACTCGATGTACTGGTGGTGCTCTATCTCCAGCACAAGGGATTTCGGCTGATCGAAGCGCTGGTGGTGGCGCTGATCGGGATGATCGCGCTCTGTTTTCTCTTCGAGATCATTATTTCGCGGCCGGACGTGGCGGCCATCCTGGGCGGGATCATTCCCTCCCCCGAGATTGTCCAGAACCGCGAGATGCTGTACATCGCCATCGGGATTCTGGGTGCCACGGTGATGCCGCACAATCTCTACCTGCATTCGTCGATCGTGCAGACCCGGCAGTACGAGGAGACCTCGCCCGGCAAGCGGGAGGCGATCCGGTTCGCCTTCCTGGATTCGACGGTGGCGCTGATGCTGGCGCTCTTCGTGAATGCGGCTATTCTGGTGGTAGCGGCGGCCACGTTCTATCGGCACGGTCACACCAACGTGGCCGAAATCCAGGATGCCTACAAGCTCCTGACACCACTGCTGGGAGTGGGAGGCGCCAGTACCGCGTTTGCGCTGGCGCTCCTGGCGTCGGGTCAGAACTCTACCTTGACAGGCACGCTGGCCGGCCAGATTACGATGGAGGGGTTTCTCAATATCCGCCTCCGTCCCTGGCTCCGGCGGCTGATCACCCGCGCGGTGGCGGTGGTGCCGGCGGTCATCGTGGCGATCCTCTATGGCGCCAGCGGCACTGCGGAACTGCTGATCCTGAGCCAGGTGATCCTGAGTTTCCAGCTTTCGTTCGCCGTGTTTCCGCTGGTGCAGTTCACCTCCGAGAAGGGGAAGATGGGTGAATTCGTCAATCCGCGGTGGATGCGCTGGCTGGGCTACACGGTGGCGGTGTTCATCGCCTCCCTCAACGCGTGGCTGCTGGTCCAGACCGTCGGGGCGTGGCTGAGCTGATGTACCGCCGGATCCTGGTACCGCTCGATCACTCCGCCGCCGACCAGGCGATTCTCCAGCACGTCCGCCGGCTGGCGCCTCGGCTGGGTGCGTCGGTGGTGCTGCTCCATGTGTCGGATGGGTGGGCCGCGCGGAATCTGCGGCAGCTCAACCTGCGGGAATCGGATGAGATGCGAAGCGACCGCTCCTACCTCGAGCGCACCTGCGCCGAGCTGGCCGCGGAGGGCATCGAAACCGACGCCGTGCTGGGGGCCGGATCCGCCGCGGCAGAGATCGTCGCCACGGCGGAGCGCGAAGGATGTGATCTGATTGCGATGGGCACCCACGGACACCGCCTGCTGGGCGATCTGCTGCACGGCAGCGTGGCCACAGAAGTGCGGCACCGCTCGATGATTCCGGTGCTGATGGTGCGCGCCACCACCGGCGACATGCGCACCGACAGCGTCAGCGAAGCTGCGCGAAAAGAAGAGTAAGAATCCGCTCGGTCATTCCCCAGACAACCGATTGCTCAAAGCGATAGGCCGGAACCACCCGGGCGCCGTCGTGCAGCTGCACGGTGACGCGGCCGTGCCCTTCAGGTGAGAGCAGTGTGCTGAGCGGAACCCACGCCGCCGCCGCAACCTCGTCGTTCAAGCGAAACGCAGGACGGTGATCCAGCCGAAAGACGAATGGCCGCACGGCCACCGGCGGGAGCACCCGGGTTCGCGGCACCACGTCATCGAGCTGGCCGATCAACTGGCCCCGCTCCAGCTCGAAGCCCACCTCCTCCGCGGTTTCGCGAACAGCGGTGTCGATCAGATCGTGATCGGCGGGCGTGCGGCGGCCGCCGGGCAGCGCCATGTGACCCGACCAGGGATCACCGGAGCGCTCGGCACGTCGAATCAGGAGAATGGCGTCGGGATCGGAAACCAGAATCGCCGAGACCGCGGCCCAGCGGCGAGCGGGATCGGTTATCGCCACCGGCCGCGCAGTGGCCAGTGCCGCAGCGAGCGCATCCAGCCGGCTCATTGCAACCGTCACCCGAGATGGGCGGCGAAAAACCGGAGAGTGGCATCGAACACCTGATCGAGTGCGGGAGTGGAACCCTGCCAGGGATGCACCGCGCCGAAGGTGTGCCCGGCGCCCTTGATCAGCAGCAACTCGGTGGTGGGGCGGCCGCTGGCGTTCATCAGATGATGAGCATCCTCCACCGGCACCGACTCGTCGGCCTCACCATGAATGATGAGCCAGGGACAACTGACCCGTCTTGCGGCCGCATCGAGATCGAGCCGCTCGGCGTGCTGTGTCAGATCATCCAGGATGTCGGTGTAGAGCGGGAGCACCTGGCCGGTGCGGGAGTTGACCACGTCGGTGTGGCCCCTGGCGCGCCACTCCTCGATGACGTCCGGCGTCCACCGCATGGTGCTGCCAATGGCCGACCAGGTGACCAGCGCTTCGATATTGGGCTCGGATGGGGTGTAGAGCACCGCCGCGCCGCCGCCGCGGGAGTGGCCCAAAAGTCCGATCCCGGCCGGCGGCGCCACGCCCAGGTTACCCGCGGTGAGTTCCGCCACGATGGCCGCAACGTCGCTCAGCTCGGCTGAGTAGGTGTTGTGCCCGAATCGCTCCGGGTAGACGAATTCGCCGCGCTCGTCTACTCCGCTGCCGCTCAGATTGAAATTCACCGCGGTGAAGCCGGCGCGAGCAATTCGCTCGGCGAACGGCGGGAACATTCCCCAATCCTTGAAGCCCTTGAAGCCGTGAACGATCACCACTGCGGGCCTGGGGGTGTCGCGCCCGCCGGCGCGGACATCCACCAGGAGATCGCCCAGCGCGCCGGAAATTCGGTGATGGGTAAGGGTTGGCGTTGCCATGACTCTGCCGCGCCGATCAGGTCCCGGCCCGCGTCACGGCGCCGCACGCAATGCGGGCGCCGCTGTTGCCGCTGGGGTCGCTCTTCTGATCGTCGGGCCCGGCGTGCAGCACCAGGGCGGTGCCATCGGCATCGAAGAGATTGCCGATGGCGCCGTTGAGTGAAATCCGATCGGTGGTGACATCGAGATGGCCGACGCCGTCGCCGCCCACTTCCAGGTTGGGGAGATCGCCGGCGTGCGGGCCCGCGGTGTTCTCCAGCCCGTGATGCTTGCTGTCGGGATTGAAATGCCCGCCGGCCGAAGTGAAGCTGGGGGGCGTGCAGGTACCGGTTTCATGGAAATGAATTCCGTGCTTGCCGGGCGCCACACCGTTCACATCCACCACCAGGTGAACGCCGCCAACCGCCTGGGTGAGCTGCGCGGTCCCCAGAACATTCCCGAAGCTGTCCTTGAGGGTGGCGGTCGCATCGGGTGTGGCCGAACCGCTCCCGGCGGTGGCGGAAGGTGCGCAGCCCGCGGCTGCGGCCGCGGCGGCGAGCAGAATCAGTGCGAACGTCTTCATCGAGGTACTCCTCCTCAGGAGACTGCCGGTTCCAGTAGCTCCAGCTCCCCCGCCGTGGCGTCGAGGCGCGCCTGTACACCGACCGGCAGAGTCCATTGATCATCAATGTGGCCAAACGGGAAGCCATAAGCCACTGGGACGTGGAGCGGCTTGAAATAGGTCTCCAGCACCTCATCGTATCCCAGCGCGCCGTCGCCGGTGCCGCGGTCCATCTCGGTGAACCGGCCGATCAACACGCCGGCAACTTTCCGGAGCGCTCCGATGCTGCGGAGCTGCGCCAGCATCCGGTCCACCGAGTAGAGATCCTCGCCGACATCCTCCATGAAGAGGAGCGCTCCGGAGAGGTCGGGGAACCAGCGCGTTCCGATCAGCGACTGGATCAGCGAGAGGTTGCCGCCGATCAGCCGGCCGGTGGCCTGGCCCGGCACCAGGGTGGCGATCCGGTTCTGGCGGGGAACCAGCACATCGGAGGGAGGCGCCAGCCGGCCCAGCTGCCCGGGGGCGCTGAGACTGGTGAGTACCCGGTCGAAGTGCCAGCGGGTGAAAGGCTGCATCGGCTGGCGCGACATCGGGCCATGAAAGGTGACCAGGCCGGTTTCCTGATGCGCTGCCAGAATCAGAGCGGTGATGTCGGAAAAGCCGATGATCGCCTTGGGCCGGCGCCCCAGGGGGCTGAAGTCCACGTCATCGAGGATGCGGGTCACTCCGTAGCCGCCACGGA
>DASSTY010000106.1:0-2984 GCA_035707585.1 Gemmatimonadales bacterium | reverse complement strand
ACCGACGATCGCTACCGCTCGCCGCTCGGCACCCGCTACGCCTCTCCCGCCATGCAGCGGCTCTGGGGCGAACCGCATCGCATCGCGCTGTGGCGGCGGCTCTGGCTGGCGCTGGCGGAATCGGAACGCGAACTCGGTCTGGCCATTCCCGAGGAGGCCATCGAGGAAATCCGGGCTCATCTGGACGACGCCGATCTCGTCGCAGCGGCGGCGTTCGAGCGGCGGTTCCGTCACGATGTGATGGCCCACATCCACGCGTTCGGCGAGCAGGCCCCGGCGGCGAGGCCCTATCTGCATCTCGGCGCCACGAGCTGTTTCGTCACCGACAACGGCGATCTCATGCTGATGCGCGACGGCATGCGGCTGGTCCTCGGCCGGGTGATCGCATTGCTCGAGGCGCTCAAAACATTCAGCCGCCAGTGGGCCGAGCTTCCCTGCCTCGCCTACACCCATTTCCAGCCGGCCCAGCTCACCACCGTCGGCAAACGCGCCACCCTCTGGATGCAGGACTTCGCCCTCGACGTCGAAGCGCTCTGCCATCGGCTCGAGACGCTCCGCTTTCGCGGCACCAAAGGCACCACCGGTACCCAGGCGTCCTTCCTTCAGCTCTTCGACGGAGATGAATCGAAGGTGCGCGAGCTGGATCGCCGGGTCACCCGCAAGATGGGATTCGAACATTCGTTCCCCGTTACCGGCCAGACCTATCCGCGCAAGGTCGACAGCGAGGTGCTGGATGCGCTGAGCGGCGTGGCGCAGTCGGCCGCCAAATTCGCTACCGACCTGCGGCTGCTGCAGCACGAGGGCGAACTGCTGGAACCGTTCGAGAGCGAGCAGATCGGCTCCAGCGCCATGGCTTACAAGCGAAACCCGATGCGGTCGGAACGGATCACCGCGCTGGCCCGTTTCGTGATTTCTCTGCAGAGCAACGGGGCGCATACCGCGGCAACCCAGTGGCTGGAGCGGACGCTGGACGACAGCGCCAATCGGCGGCTCACTTTGCCCGAAGCGTTTCTGTCGGTGGACGCCATCCTGGTACTGGCCACCAACGTCGCGGCGGGACTCGAGGTGCGTGAAGCGGTAGTGGCGCGCCATGTGGCGGAACAGATGCCGTTCATGGCCACGGAGCGCTGGCTGATGCACGGCGTCGCGGCAGGCGGCGACCGGCAGGCGCTGCACGAGGTGATTCGCCGGCACAGTCTGGCAGTAGCCGAAGCGGTGAGTGGCGGCGCAGCCAACGACCTCCTGGAGCGGCTTTCCGCCGATCCGGCGTTCGCCGCGGTGCCGGCCGACCGACTGCGGGCTGAGCTCGATCCCGCTCGTTACACCGGCCGCGCAGCCAGTCAGGTTGGCGAGTTCATCCAGGAATATCTCGAGCCGCTGCTGGAGCGGGCGCGCCCGCTGGCAACAGCCGAGGAACCAGCGGAGATTCGGGTATGACGGTGCTCACCGCCAGCAGCCTCCCGCTTCCGCTGGTGCGGCGCGGCAAGGTCCGCGAGGTCTATCTGGTCGACGCCGACCACCTGCTGCTGGTCGCCAGCGACCGGGTCAGCGCCTTCGACGTGGTGATGGCGGAACCAATTCCGCGAAAAGGCGCGGTGCTCACCCAGATGAGCGCGTTCTGGTTCGTCCGGATGGCCGATCTGATGCCGTCGCACTTCATCACCGCGGCGGCGGACGAGATCGTCACCGCCGCTCCGGCGCTGGCACCATTCCGCGATCAGCTGCGCGGGCGGGCGATGCTGGTGCAGCGCACCGAACCGGTGAGCTTCGAATGCGTAGTGCGCGGGTACATCGCCGGGTCGGCGTGGAAGGAGTACCGCGAGTCGGGTACGCTGGCGGGCGAACCGATGCCCCCGGGGCTCCTCGAAAGCAGCCGGCTGGCTGAACCGCTCTTTTCCCCGGCCACCAAAGCCGAGTCGGGGCACGATGAAAACGTCCCGTTTTCCACTGTGGCCAACGCGCTGGGAACTGAGCTGGCTTCCCAGCTCCGCGATGCCAGCTTCCAGCTCTACAGCGCGGGCCGCGACTACGCGGCAAGCCGCGGGATCATCATCGCCGATACCAAGTTCGAATTCGGGATCGACTCCGCGGGAACCCTGCGCCTGATCGACGAAGTGCTCACCCCCGATTCATCCCGCTTCTGGCCGGCCGACCGCTACTCTCCGGGCCGGAGCCAGCCGAGTTACGACAAGCAGCCCCTGCGCGATTATCTGGCGCAGCTCCGGGCCCAGGGAATCTGGAACGGCGACGCTCCCGGCCCTGCCCTGCCCGACGATGTGGTCGCCGCCACCAGCGCGCGCTACCTCGACGCCTTCCGCCGAATCACCGGACGCGATCTCACCGAGGATCTCGCCTGATGCGGATCGCTCCGGAAGGGCGCTGGTTCATCGTCATCGCCTGGATCATCGCGGCGGCGCTGGCGTTGAGCGGCCACTGGATCATCTTCCTGATCTGGCTGCCGATCGCCATCTGGGTGGTCGCGTTCTTCCGCGATCCGGTGCGCCCGGGGCCCTGGGACCCGAACCACCTGATCGCACCGGCCGACGGGCTGGTGGTGAGTGTGGCCGAAGTAAACGAACCCGACTTCATGCAGGGGCCGGCCACCCGGGTGTCGATTTTCATGAACGTGTTCGACTGCCATGTGAACCGCTACCCCACCGACGGCGTGGTAGCGTACCGGCACTACAATCCCGGCCGGTTCGGGCACGCCGGCTCGGAAAAGGCCAGTCTGGACAACGAGCAATCGTCGGTGGGACTGGAGACACCGCATGGGCGGGTGCTGATCCGCCAGATTGCCGGTCTGGTAGCCCGGCGCATCGTCACCGACCACGCGGTCGGCACCACGGTACATCAGGGCGAACGGCTCGGCATGATCCGGTTCGGCTCGCGGGTAGATCTTTTCGTTCCGGTGGGCACCGAGATTCGCGTCGCGGTGGACCAGCGCACCCGGGTGGGCGTCACGACAATCGGAGCGTGGGCATGAG
>DASSTY010000105.1:0-2670 GCA_035707585.1 Gemmatimonadales bacterium | reverse complement strand
TCCTCCGAGATTCGCGAAGCGGTGCAGGAGCCGATTCAGCAGATCGTCGACGCGGTGCGGCGCGCCCTGGAAATCACCCCGCCAGAACTGGCCAGCGACATCGTGGACCGCGGCATTATCATGACTGGTGGCGGCGCGTTGATCCGCGGGCTCGATGTGCTGCTCGCTCAGGAAACCGGGCTCCCGATTCACGTCGATGAGGATCCGCTCACGTGCGTGGTGCGGGGCACCGGCCGCGTACTCGACGATTTCGAGAAATACCGCAGCGTTCTCTCCCAATAGCCGATGCTTCACGCGCAGGACCGCTCCTACACCCGCCGCGACACCTGGATGTTCCTCGTGGCCATCGGGCTGTCGGTGGTGGCGCTATTCGCCCCGCCGGCCTGGGGCAACGCCGTTGCCAGCGCGCTCCGGAGCACGGTGCTGGCACCGCTCATCTGGCTTCAGGAACGCGCCGAGGAAGGGAAGACCAGCCGGGCCCGGTTCACCGCGCTCACCAGCGAACGCGATTCAGTGGCGCTGCTGGCGCAGGCGGTCCCGGCGCTCCGGGCGGAGAACGGCCGTCTCCGCGACCTGCTGGGCCTGAGCCGCCGGTTGAGGCCGCGCTATGTCGCCGCGGAGGTGCTGCACCAGCCGCAGGTCACCGATGGCCGGACCATTCTGCTGAGCGCCGGCGCCAGCGATGGCGTCGCTCCGTTCGATCCGATCCTCGCTCCGCAGGGACTCATTGGCGTGGTGCTCAGCGTTACCGCCGACAACAGTGTGGGAATGACCTGGGCGCACCCGGAGTTTCGGGTCAGCGGCGCCACCGCCGATGGCGGCGCGTATGGCATCGTCTCTCCCCCCGTTGCCGGGGTGGGCGACGGCATGCTGGAACTGCACGGGGTGCCCTACCGCGATTCGGTGCCGAACGGGACGCTGGTGGTGTCGTCCGGGATGGGCGGGGTCTATCCGCGCGGCATCCCGATCGGCACCGTGGTCGGGATCGAGAGCGAGCAGCCGGGATGGGAGCGGGTGTACCGGGTGCGGCCGGCGGCGAGCCCCGCCGAGATCGGCCACGTCCTGGTGCTGCTCGAGTCGGATAGTCTGGTAGCGGCGGCGTTCCCCAACGATTCGGTCCTCCGGGCCATTGCTGCCGATTCGGCCCGCCACCAGGCAGTAGCGGATTCGCTGCTGCGGGTCAGGATCGCCGATTCGGTTCACGCCGCTGACCGGGCGGCGGAGCAAGCGGCGAAGCGCGCTCCCCAGGACACCGCCCGATGACGGTCACGCGCGCCGGCCGGCTCCAGCTCTTTGCCGTCATGGCAATCCTCCTGGTACTCCAGTTCTACCTGCGTCCTCGGCTCTGGGCCTCGCCGGTGAGTCCCGACTTTCTGTTCATTGCCCTCATGCTCTACGCCATGCGGAGCCGGCCCGGCGCCGGCGCACTGGCCGGCTTTATCGTCGGGCTCGTGGCCGATTCCCTGACCCCGGCCCGATTCGGTGCCGCTGCTCTGGCGCACAGCTTCGTCGGCTACCTCGGCTCCTGGAGCCGGGCGCTCTTCTTCTCCGATAATCTCCTGGTGAACGCGGCGTTCATTGCGGCCGGACTCTGGGTCCGGAACCTGATGGTGCTGATGGCGAGCGGGGCCGCCGGCGGCGCGCTGGTAACCGAGCTGCTGGTGTATGCGCCGATCCAGGCGCTCACCACAGCCGGCTTCGCGGTACTGGTGCTGCTGGTCTTTCGGGAGTGGTTCGCGATTCGGCTGGACATATGAACGGCTTTGATTCAGTTCGCATTCGGCAGCGCGCCACCACAGCGCAGTGGGTGGTGGGGCTCGCCTTCCTGGTGCTGGCCGGCGCCTTCTTCCGCACTCAGATCATCCAGCACGACCGCTTCCAGCTCCGGGCCGAAACCAACCGGCTCCGCCCGGTTCCGCTGACCCCGCCGCGCGGCCCGATCTACGATCGCAACGGGCGGATCATCGCCGAGAACGTTCCCGGCTACTCGGTCAAGATTCTGGCGCCGAAGGAAGACTCGCTTCGTCGCGAACTCCAGCGCCTCAGCCAGGTAGTGCCGCTCGACAGCTCCGATATCGAGGCGGTGATTCGCCGCTACCGCAATGCCCCTTACCGACCCGCCACCGTGCTGGGCGATGCGCCGTTTGACGTAGTCTCGCGCCTGGAAGAGCACAGGCCGATGCTCCCCGGACTGATCATCCAGTCGGAGCCCAAGCGGTTCTATCCTGCCGGCAAGGCGGTGTCGCACCTGGTAGGGTACGTCTCCGAAGTAACCGAGGGCGATCTCGCTTCCAACCGCTATCCCGGCGCCGAGCTCGGCACCATCGTCGGGAAATCGGGGCTGGAGCAGGAATACGACGACACCCTTCGCGGCACTCCGGGGGTCCGTTACATCGAAGTCAACGCGCGCGGGCGGCTGGTTCGCGAGCAGACCAGCGTCGCCACGCTGCCGCCCACGCCGGGCCACGCGATCCATACCACCATCGATCTCGATCTCCAGCAGTACATCGACAGCATCTGGCCGGCGGACGTGCGCGGTGCGATGGTCGCGATGACCCCGCAGGGGGAGGTGAGGGCGCTCTATTCGGCTCCGACCTACGATCCCAACCTGTTCATCGGCGGGATTTCCACCGCCAACTGGCGGGCGCTCAACTTCGATTCGACCCAGCC
>DASSTY010000104.1:0-6166 GCA_035707585.1 Gemmatimonadales bacterium | reverse complement strand
GCGAAGTGGCGCGTGCCATCGATCGATTGGAAAAGCTGATCCGGGAAAGCCATCCGGTGGTGAGGTATATCTATCTGGAGGCGGAGTCGGTGAGCAGGCAGAAGGACGGGAAGACGGGATGACCTACCGGCTCGGCGGGCTGGATCCCTCGACTCGCTGCGCTCGCTCGGGATGACGGCGATCCCGCGCACCGACGCCTGCAACGGCGTACCAGTACCGCGGGCGAGATCCTTCGCTGCGCTCAGGATGACACCGCTTTGCATCAGGCTGACCCTAATGCCGGCCCGCGTCGCCGACGCGCTCACCGCGACGCTCCCGTCGTCCCGTCTTCCCGTCTACTGTCCGTCAGTCCGTCTGTCCGCCTTACTTCAACAACTCCCTCCTCAACCTCGTCATCCGCCGCCTCACGGAGCCGTCGTAGATCCGCTCGCCAACCCGCACGATGGCGCCGCCGAGGATGGCGGGATCGACGTGGTAGCTGGGGAGGACTTCCTTGCCGAGGGCTTCGTTCAGGGCGGCGGCGATGGCGTCGCGCATCGCCTGATTGGGCTCCCGCGCCACGGTGACGCCGGCCCGCACCCGGTTGAGCTTGATGTCGAGCAGGCCGAGATATTCCCTGGCAATTTCGCCAAAGAGCTGCTGGCGGCCCCGCTTGACCACGGCCTGCAGAAAGAGCACGAACTCACGCGGCGCGCTCTCTTCCAGCGCGGCGCTCAGCAGCCGGCTCTTCTCCGCCTTGGGCACCCGGGGCGACATCAGCATCGCCTGAATGTCGGGCGACGTTTCCACCGCGCCGGCCACCGCGTCCATCAGGTCGGCGTACAGCTCGGTCTGCCCGCTCTGCTCACCGAGGGTGAACAGCGCCTCGGCGTAGTTCCGGGCAATCGTTTCCGATCTCAATGCTGGGCCTCGAGGCTGCCAAGGTAATCCACCACCAGCCGGCGATCGGCGTCGGCATCGAGCCGCTCACCGATCAGCTTGGCTGCCGCGGCGAGCGAGAGATCCACCGCCTCGCGGCGCAGATCGGCCACGGCGCGGTCGCGCTCGGCGTCGATTTCGCGGCGGGCCCGCTGCATCATCGCCTCGTGCTCTTCGCGGGCCTTCTCCAGCAGAACGGTGCGTTCGCGGTCGGCCACGGTGCGCGCTTCGGCAACCACCTGCGCCGCCTGCGCGCGCGCGTCGGCCACCAGCTTCTTGTGTTCGGCCAGGAGCGCCGCCGATTCCTCGCGGTTCCGCGCGGCTTCGGCGATCTGCTCTTCCAGCGCCTTCTCGCGCGCTTCCACCGCGCCCAGAATCTGGGGCCAGGCAAACTTCCAGAGCACCGCCACCAGCAGCGCGAAGATGACGATGGTCCAGAACATCAGCCCGCCTTCGACCGTGAGCGGGCCGGATGTCGGAGCGTGCTGAGCGAAAAGCATCAGGTGTAGCATGGAGGTCTCCAAGGACGGGAAGACGTGAAGGCGGGAAGACGGGAAATTCCTGCGGGAAATGTGAGCTGCCAACGCAGCGGTATCAGTTCCCGCCCTCCCGTCTTCCCGCCATCCCGCCTAGAACGTCACCTTCCCCTGAATCAGGAACGCGATAACCGACACGAACAGCGCCACGCCTTCGACGAGGGCGGCGGCGATGATCATGGCGGTCTGGATCCGGGCGCTGTTGTCCGGCTGGCGCGCCATGCCTTCGACGGCCTTGCCGCCGGCGATGCCGATGCCGATGCCGGCGCCAACGGTGGCGAGCCCGCCCGCGAGGCCGGCGCCCACCAGGCCCCAACCCTTGCCGGCCACGTCCGCGACCGCCGGTTCCTGGAGCAACGCGAGAATGTGCAGCATGTCTACTCCGCTGTCTGACGGGAGATCTGTGGTTGTCTGCACCCGCCGCTCGATCATCCGACTCTCCGGATCGGATGTTTCGCGGTGACCCGCCGGCGCCTCAGGAGGCAGCGGGCATCCGCCACCGAGGGTGGCGTACCAGCCGGGAATCGCGCGAGTGCCCGCGATCCCGGTCCTGCGTTAATGCGACTCCGAAATCAATCCGATGAAGACCGCCGTGAGCAGCGCAAAGACGTACGCCTGCAGCATGGCGACGAACACCTCGAGCACCATGATGCCGGTCGCCATCACCGACGCGGCCACGCCCACCGAATAGCTCTTGAACAGGAACGTCAGCCCGATCAGCGCCAGCACCAGCACGTGGCCCGCGGTCA
Source organism: Gemmatimonadales bacterium (assembly GCA_035707585.1). Lineage (GTDB taxonomy): Bacteria > Gemmatimonadota > Gemmatimonadetes > Gemmatimonadales > GWC2-71-9 > DASSTY01. The sequence continues at coordinate 3,963 of DASSTY010000104.1, read as the reverse complement.
TGTTGGCGAACAGCCGGATCGCCAGCGCGAACGGCTTGGCCAGTTTGCCGATGATTTCGATCGGCGTCATGATGATCAGCATGATCGGCTTGAGAATGGCACCCGCCACTCCGCCGGGCAGCCCGTGCGGCAGGAAGAAGATGGTGCCGAGATATCCCTTGACCCCCAGCTTCTTCATTCCGGAGATCTCGATCACCAGGAACGCCACCAGCGCCAGCGCGGCGGTCACCGAGAGATTGCCGGTCGGCGTGACACCCCAGGGGAAAATCCCCAGCAGGTTCATCACCATGATGAAGAAGAAGAGCGTCAGGAGATACGGGGCGTAGCGTGCCGCGGAGGGACCGGCGTTGGGCAGGACGATATCCTGCCGGGCCCAGAGCGCGGTGGCTTCCATGGCGCTGGCAAATCCGCGGGGAGCTCGGCCCTGCCGCTGAGCCTTCTGCACCGACTGTCCGGTCCAGATGAACGCGATGGCGACGAGGATCGCGGCCAGCAGCACGAAGATGGTGTGCTTGGTGGGGCTCAGGTCGATGGCCAGGTTGCCGATCCGGATCGGCTCCCAGTGCGGCAGGTGAATCGGGCCGAAGGGGGTTTCGATCTCATCGGAATTGGCCAGGTGCCCCAGGATGTCGATCTTCTGGTTGTCACCCTCGGAGTCGGCCTGGATCTGGCTCGCGGCCGGCGGATTCTGCGCCTTGACCACGGCCGGAACACCGGCCTGCGCCAGGCCGAGAAGGACAATCAGGAATACCCAGCGGATGTATCGAATCATCTGTCGTCAGGTGCGAGGAAGTGCCGCCAGTGCCACGCCGCCCTCAACCATGAGCAGTACCGCAAGCAAACCAACCAGAGTAACCAGCAGCGGAGTCGGCGCCAGTCCCAGTGCCGGCCCGATCGCCACCGCCATGAGCCCGACCAGCACCACCCTGGTCAGCAGTCCGAAACCCCAGACCATCAGGAAGCGGGGGGTGCCGACGGCCCGGATGACCCACCATCCCAGCGGCCCCTGCACCAGCACCGCGGCCGCGAGCGCCACCCAGACGGCGTTATGCTGGGGCTCCGACACCAATCGGAGCGCCGTCACCGTCCCCAGCGCTCCGACTCCCGCCACGAGCAAGAGGTAGAGGGCTCCAACCCTCACTTCCCGTCCCCTCGCTTCCCGCTCCCGTCCTCCCGTCTTCCCGTCTTCCCGTTCAGTTCCGTTATCACCGACCACATCGTCCCGCCGAAGCCGAGGAACACGCCCAGGATGGTGAAGAGGGCCCCGGTCCCGAGCCGCCGATCGGCCCACTGGCCGATGTAGAGGCCGGCCAGGATCATGATCGCGAGCTGGATGCCGAGGCCGGCAAACCGCATCGGCGAGGGGCCGTTTTCGCCCTTTTTGGGCTCCATCACGGCGGCAAACCTAGCCGCTTGTGAAAAATTTCGCAAGCGATCGAGCGCCCCCTTCAGGCTGGCGGCAACCCCCTGCCCGCGGCTAATCTCCAGCGCATGACCGCACTTGAAAATGCTCCCCCGGACGACCTCCGACAGCTCGAACGGCTGACCGAGGCGGTAACCCAGCTCCGCGCTCAGGTGAGCCGGCGAATCGTCGGCCAGGAAGCGGTGGTAGACGGGATCCTCACCGCCATCCTGGCCGGCGGACACGCCCTCCTGATCGGTGTGCCCGGTCTCGCCAAGACGCTGATGGTCCAGACGGTGGCAGAGGCGCTGCACCTCTCGTTCAACCGGATCCAGTTCACTCCCGATCTGATGCCGAGCGACATCACCGGCACCGACATCATCGAGGAAGACCTCACTACCGGCCGGCGGGCCTTTCGGTTCGTGCAGGGACCGGTGTTCGCCAACGTGGTGCTGGCCGACGAGATCAACCGCACGCCGCCCAAGACCCAGGCCGCCCTGCTCCAGGCAATGCAGGAACATCAGGTGACGGCCGGCGGCACCACCTATCAGCTTCCCAATCCATTCTTCGTGCTGGCCACCCAGAATCCGATCGAGCAGGAAGGGACGTACCCGCTTCCCGAAGCGCAGCTCGACCGGTTCATGCTGGAGCTTCGGGTCAACTACCCGACGCGATCGGAAGAAGAAGCGATCGTGGAGCAGACCACCGGCGGGCTCACCGATTCACTGCAGCCGGTGCTCGATGCGGAATCGGTGCTGGCGATGCAGTCGCTGGTCCGGCGGATTCCGGTCTCACGCGGCCTGGTGCGCTCGGCGGTCAGTCTGGCTCGGCTCACCCGTCCCGGCGATGCCGATGCGCCACCGTTCATTCGCGAATTCGTCGACTGGGGCGCCGGTCCGCGCGCATCGCAGTATCTGGTGCTCGGCGCCAAGGCGCGCGCAGCGATGGCCGGCCGCCCCATGGCCGACCTCGACGACGTACGGAGCGTGGCGCTCCCCGTGCTGCGCCATCGCGTGGTCCCCAACTTCGCCGCCGAAGCAGCCGACCGGACCAGCGAGGATCTGGTGGAGGAACTGGTGGCCGGTGCCGGGTGGCGCGGGTGACCGATAACCGATAAACGTAAGGGCGGGTCAACGACCCGCCCCTACCGTCCTCCCGTCTTCCCGTCTTACGCGCTATACGCCCCGATCCAGTTCCCAACCGGACTCAGCAGCGCGGTGAAGACACCGAGCACGCCGTTCACCGAATTGAAGACGTTGGCCAGCGCGGTCTGCTCGTCGTCGGTCAGGGTCCGGCCCGATCCATCGAGCGTGGTACCATCGGATCCCGGAGTGATCGTGGCGTAGACCTCGCCGTTCACCCGAACGGTAAAGTTGCCGGAGATGGTTTCGCCGGTGCTGGTGATGTCTCCCTTGATCGAGACTTCGCCATGCGGGCCCTTCATCGTGAGGTTGAGCGTCACCTGGCTCCCGCTGTCGTTCTCCGAAATGACTTCGGTGAACGTGAGCGAGGCATCGCGATCGGGCAGCGACACCGAGTAATCAACCGTGATGTCGAGACTGGTCTCGGTGAGTTTGATCGCGTTGGCCAGATTGAAATCGGCCCGGACCGTGCCATTGCTGACAAAGCCCTCGATGTTCACCGAACCGCCGGTGGCGGACCCGGTGCCGGTCACCTTGTAGTCCAGATACGTGGTCGCCCCGGACACCACCACCAGATGCCCGGCTCGGCTGGTCGCAGTGCTCTCGTCGGTCAGGTCGGCGTAGCCGATCTCGTTGAGCGGAAGTGCCGGCTGCCCGTCCAGTCCCACCGCGTAGAGGATGAACCGAACGCCGTTGGCCGGCGCGCCGGCACGGTCGGACGCCACGTAGTGCTGGACGTCGGAGTCGTAGACATAGGTCTTCCCCACCGCCGAGTCGGGGATCGCGCCACCCGAAAGCGAGAGTCCGGGAGCCGCCGTGCGGGGCAGCAGCTTCGCCACCGCGTGGGCATAGGCGCTGGCGTTGGAGAAGCTGCCGGTCCTGGCCGCTTCGGGGCCCGCCTTGACTGCCGCGATGGCAAACGAAGCTGCTCCGCTCGCCACCGAGTCGATTCCGGCGCCGACGCCGATGAAGCTGTTGAGGACGTCGGAGTCGAAGCTGCCGGCCATTGCCTGGATGTCGGCCGAGGTGCCGGCGGCGTCGAACGGGGCCGGCTGGGAGGGTCCGTTGCTGTCGCTGCCGCAGGCCGCGAGGCCCAGGGCCAGGAGGGCGGCGGCGGCCAGCCGGGTGGGCCGGGTCAGGGAGAACGCCATGATTTTCCTTCCGGGTAGGGGCGGGCACCGAGGAGGCGGCGGCCGCCGTGAATAGAGCTAAGATGTTGTTGTTATTGGTATTATGATGTTACACGGGGGCCGCGAGCGGGATCGGCGGCCGGTTCCGGGCTGGTGGACCGGCAACCCGTGTGCCGGATGATTTGATGGTGGGTTGACGGACCCGGCCGATAGTAGTCTCCGTCTCTGAAAGGCCCCCAAAACCAATGTCCATTCGCTACACCCTGCGCTGCCTGGGCGCGCCCGCCCT
>DASSTY010000103.1:0-6860 GCA_035707585.1 Gemmatimonadales bacterium | reverse complement strand
GGCAAAGTGGCGGAGCGCGTCTTCCCGGGGAGTGCCGGCCCGGATTTCCATGTTGACCAGGGCAAGGTGTTCACTCGTTACCGGGCTGACGTGCTCGATCTCGTCCGCTACCCGCACCAGCGCCTGATTGAGGCCGAGGCCGGCTTCCACGCAGACCACCATCATGTCCAGCATGTCGGGGAGCGCGAGCTGAAGCTCCTTCTGCCGGGCGTTCAGCTTGGAGCGCACGAAAAACGTGGGCCCGACCCACCCCATCCCGCCGAACCAGGCCACCGCCAGGAAGGTGCTTCCGGAGCTGAGGTGGAGCACCGGCGCCAGCAGCAGCGCGGCGCCGCCGAGCAGTGCCGCCAGCGTGAATCGCGCGGCCCAATAGATCTGTACAGCCGCGGGATCGGGATAACCCGCCTGCACCAGGAACTGGCGCACCGCGCTGGTATCGCGGCGCCCCTCGCCAACCCGCTCACCCACTGCCTGCAGAACCAGCTTGATCCGGTCTGAGCGCTCCTGCCGCTTGCGCCGGGCCCGGATGCCTGCCAGGTCGTCGCCGGTGCGCTGCAGTTCATCCAACCGCTGGGAGACTGCAACAGCCCGGCCGCTGGTCAGCCCGCCGGTGGCGATGACCGCAATCGACGCGACGCAGAAGAGCACCAGAATTCCGATGAGCACCAGCATGATGATCTCAGATCTCGATGTTTACGATCTTGCGGATCCAGAGAAAGCCGACGATCTGCAGCCCGGCACCGAACCCAAGCAGCAGCTTGCCCAGCGAATCGGTGAAGAGCACCGTCTCGTAACCCGGATTAAGGAACTGCAGCAGGAAACCCATGATGATCGGCAGACTGCCCACCAGGTATCCGGTCATCCTGCCCTGCGCCGTATACACTTTTACCTGCCGCCGGATGGTGAACCGGGCGCGCATCACCTGGGCAAGATTGTCCAGGATTTCGGCGAGGTTGCCGCCGACTTCGCGCTGGATCATGATGGCCGTCACCAGAATCCGAACGTCGATCAGGTCGATCCGGTCGGCCAGCGCCATCAGCGATTCGTCCATCGGCAATCCGAATCGCTGCTCTTCGTAAATGCGCCGCAGCTCGCCGGCCACCGGCTCGCTCCCTTCGTCGGCCGCCATCTTGAGCCCGGCATTGAGCGGATGGCCGGCCCGGAGCGCCCGGCCGATCAGGTCGGTGGTATCTGGGAGCAGCTCCTCGAATGCCGACAGGCGCTGCGATCGCTTGTAGCGGGCGTAGAAGTACGGCAGGAACCCGCCGCCGATCACGGCGGCGATTGCGAATGCCCACGAGGCGGAAAGGAGAAACACGGTGATGCCGAGCCCGAAGGCGAAGCCCGCGGTGACGATCAGATAGGTCTGAACCGACCATTCGACCGCACCCTGCTGCAGCAGCAGCTGGATGTCGCCGAGCTGGGGCACCCGGCCGGCCAGCGCCATGAGCCAGGGCGCCTCCGCCGGGCCGGTGCGCAGGAGACCGAGGTCATCGGCATCTCTGGTCGGGTCGCTGGCGAGGGCCTGAAGCTGTTCCGACACCTGCTGCTCCCGGCGGCGGCCCCGCCACCACTCCCACACCAGGATCAGACTGAGCGTGCCCAGCGTTACCGCCGCGAATGCCGCCGCAGCGGGAATCCACACTGACCGAGGGAGCGCCGCGATCATCTGGCCGCTCCCCGTCCGTTCCCGTTGCCGTTGCCGTTGAGATTGGCAAAGAGCAGCGCGGAAAGATCGATTCCGTAGGTCTTGAGCCGGTCGGCAAAGCGCGGGCGAATTCCGGTGGCCTTGAATTCACCCATCACCCGCTCGTCGTCGCTCACACCATAGCGCTCGAACGTAAAGATGTCCTGCATCGAGATGATGTCGCCTTCCATCCCGACGATTTCGGAGATGGTCATCACCTTGCGGGTGCCGTCGCTCAGACGGGCCACCTGCACCACCACGTTGATGGCGCTGGCGATCTGCTGGCGCATCGCGCGCTCCGGCAGGTCGAGATTGGCCATCTGGATCATCGTTTCCAGGCGGCCCAGCGCATCGCGCGGGGTGTTGGCGTGCAGGGTGGTGAGCGAACCGTCGTGACCGGTGTTCATCGCCTGGAGCATGTCGATCGCTTCGCCGCCGCGGCACTCGCCCATCACGATTCGGTCGGGGCGCATCCGGAGGGCGTTGATCACCAGCAGGCGCTGCGGTACCTCGCCTTCGCCTTCGATGTTGCGCGGCCGGGTTTCCAGCCGCACCACATGGGGCTGCCGAAGCTGCAGCTCGGCGGAGTCTTCGATCGTGATGATCCGCTCATTGGTCGGAATGAATCCGGACAGCACATTGAGCAGCGTGGTCTTGCCGGCGCCGGTACCGCCCGAGATCAGAACGTTGAGGCGCGCCTTGACGATGCCGGCCAGCAGCTCCAGCATCGGCTCGTTGAGACTGCCGTAGCGGATCAGGTCTTCGCCCGAAAGCGCATCGCGGCGAAACTTGCGGATCGAGAGATGCGGCCCGTCGATCGCCAGCGGCCTGATGATGGCGTTGACGCGCGAGCCATCGGGCAGGCGGGCATCCACCATCGGGCTGGAATCGTCGATCCGGCGGCCCACCGCCGAGACGATTCGGTCGATCACCTGGAGCAGATGGCGGTCGTCCTGGAACTGAACGTCGCTCTTTTCCAGCTTGCCGTGCCGCTCCACGAACACACTGCGATAGGTGTTGACCAGGATATCGGAGATTTCGGGATCCTTGATCAGCGGTTCCAGCGGGCCGAGGCCGAAGATTTCGTCCAGCACCTGATCCACCAGCTCGGCCCGCTCCTCGAAGTTGAGCGGCACCGACTCTTCGGTAATCAGGTCATGGACCACCTTGCGGATGGCATCGGCCACCTGCTCGCGGTCGAGCCGGTCCAGGTTGGAAAGGTTGAGCCGTTCCAGCAGCTTGCGGTGAACCCGGCCCTTGATGACCTGAAGTTCGTGTAGCTGCCGCTCCGCCTCGGTTTCGCGGGCGGCGGGATCGGGGGGAAGCGGCGGCGCTTCCGGCTGCGGCTCCGGAGCCGGCTCAGGCTCGGCGGCGCCCCGGCGCTGCCAGGGGAATGCGGTGCGGAGGTCGGCCATATCTCACTCCCCTTTCGAGCGGCGCCCCGCTCCGAACAGCGCGCGCAATCCGCGCGGTTCGGACCGAGCCGGCGCCAGCCCGGTAATCTTCGCGCCCAGTGATTTGAGATCGCGGGCATAGACAGAATTTCCGTTCAGCACGATCGGCTTCCCTTCCTGCACCGATCCCACCACCGATTCGTAGTCATTCCCGACGGTAGCGTAAACGTCCAATCCCAGCGTCCGCTCCACGTCCTTGGGCGAAATCAGATCGCGAGGATCAAACCGGTTGAGCAGGAGCCGGATCTGCTCTTCGCCGCGCCCCAGCACCCGCCGGAGGAGCGGCAGCACCCGCTGAATATTCCTGAGCGAAGCGATGTCGGCGGTGGTGACCAGGAACGCCAGCTCGGCCTGCTCCAGCACCGCCAGGGTGGGCGGAGTAAACGACCTCGGCGTATCCACCACGATGTAGTCGTAGTGCTGCCGCAGGAACTGGAGAATTCGCCGAATCTGATCGGCGGTAACGGCCTCCGCCTTCTCCGGCTGGAACGGCGCCGAGAGAAGATGCACCCCCGACGAGTGCTGTTCGATGTAGCCCGCCAGCAAACCGGCATCCATTCGCCGGAAGTTTTCGATGAAGTCCACCAGGTGGAACCGCGGCTGCACTCCGAGCACCACCGCCACTTCGCCCAGCTCGAGATCGAGGTCCACCAGCAGCGTTTTCTTGCCGGTGAGGCGGTGGATCACGATGGCCAGGTTGGTGGCGAGCACCGTAGCGCCGGCACCACCCTTGGTCGTGAACACCGAATAGATCCGGCCGGGGGTGCGGGTTCCTTCGGCACCCCCGCGGCCCAGCTTCTGAGCTACCCGGCCAAACGCCGCCTGCAACGCGTCGCGGGTTACCGGTTTGGGCAGATAGTCGGTAACGCCGGCGCGCATCGCCTGGAGCAGGAGGTCGGGCGCCAGTTCCGGACCCGCGGCCAGAAACCGGTAGTTCGGGTTCTGATCTGCCAGGAACTGGGCGAGACGGATACCGAGGTCCGGTCCGTTCGACAGATCGAGGACGATCATGTCCGGTTCGGCCTGTCGCAGCGCCTCCAGCTGGGTCGCGCCGAAATCGGTGAAACCCACCGTCAGTTCGAGCGCGATGGTGGCCGACGGCCCGGCCACCGCGTCGCGAACCAGGTCGCGAAACGCGGAATCGGCCGAGATCAGAACGATGCGAGTCAATTGTCCAGTCATGCGGCTCCAATGCGGCTCATTTGATGAGCCGGAGCTGCAGCGGCAGCGTACCGGTGCTGCCGCCGGAATCACCCACGCCGCTGACATAGCCCAGAAAGTGCGCAGTGATCGGCTGCTTGCACTGACCGGGCGGAGTCCCGACAGGACAGTGCTGATCCAGAAATATTCGGGCGAAGTTGTTGAACTTGAGGCCGTTGTCGCTCGGCGTCAGCAATTCGCTGGGGTCGTAAAGCGCCACCGTGACGACCCGCGGGCTGGAGCTGAGCCAATCGGCGGGGCAGCCCGACGGCCCGCAATCCGGGGTGTTGGTGGCGTCGTCCCAGGTCCAGTTCGCCGACGGCTCGCGATTGATCCGCTCATCCCAGGCCGGCGTCACTCCACCCAGGCTGCCGCCGTTGCTGGCGTAGAAGTTGTTGAGCGACGTCTGTACGCAGAGCCCGTTCCGAATGTGCGCTGCCAGTGAATCGGCGCTGTTGGCGTCGGTGGAGTTGCGGCCCCAAGCCTGGTAATAGCTCGAAATAGCGCGGTCCTTGCTGTCGAGTGGCTGAACCACGATCTGCCGGCCGTAATCGTTGGTCTTGGCATCATCGCCGCTGCCGAGACCGTTACGTGCCGTCGTGCCGTAGCCGCTGTCCTTATCGTAACCGTCGCCCAGATCCTGGTCGTAGGTCCACGACTCCCACTCGCCGGGGTCGAGCTTGCCGTTGCTGTTCAGGTCCTGCCAGTCCCACAGGCCGTCGCCGTTGCGGTCTTCCTTGGTTCCATTCTTGTCGACCACCCTGTTGTTGGTGGCTGAATTGTTCCAGATGTCCGGTAAAGCGACCGGCATGAGGCAGGTGTTGACCGCGCCAACTTCCTGTGCCTGGGCAGTAGCGGTGGCCACCACGCCCATGTTCGATACTCCGAATACCCGGGCGAACCAGAGCCCGATAGAGGGCTTGGTCACCGTGGTCGTAACGCTCCGATTGACCAGATCGGTGCTTACTTCGAAGTCGGGGCTGGTCGAATCGGCGGCCACGTGGCGGATGAGCTGCTGGTTGACGTAGTCGCGCGCCCGGTGCTCCGCCTCGACGGTTCGTGACGCATCATCCTGCAGACTGGCATCAAGGAAGACGCTGGCACCCGCCAGCGCTGAGGCATCGGCCGCGCGCTGGGCCTCGGCCTCAGCCGACTTGATCATGCCGTAGTCGATCGTCAATGCGCCCAGGCCAAGGAACAGGAAGATCATCAGCGCCACCATCGCCAGCGTGGCGCCCCGTTCACTCCGCGGCCAGACCGTCACTCGCTGCATACGTCCTCCGAACCGCCCCTCAGCGCGTGGGCGCCGGCGGCGGGTACTTGAGAGGTCCATACCACTTCCACGTCTCCGGCTCGCCGGTCGGCACCGGCGTCGGCCGGTCGCTCGGCTGAATCAGATGCGGGCTCACCAGCACCAGCAGCTCGGTCCGCTTCTGCCGGGCATCCTTGGACCGGAAGAACTGGCCAAGGATCGGAATATCTCCCAGAATGGGAATTTTGGTGACGTTGTCGGTAATGGTGTTGTCCATCAACCCGGCAATCGCCAGGTACTGCCCGTCTTTCATCTCTACGTCGGTTTCGGCCCGGCGAGTCAGCAGACTCGGGATGGTGAAGCCGGAAATGACCAGTGCGTTGGCGAAATCGAGCGAACTCACCTCCGGCGCCAGATGCAGCCGGATGGTGCCGTTGCGCGTAATCGTCGGGGTGAACTTGAGCTTGATGCCGAACTCCTTGAAGACGATCGACACCGCGCCGTTGCTTGCCCCGCCCTGCACCGACGGATAGGGAAATTCACCACCCGCAAGGAACGACGCTTCCTTGCCAGGCAGCGTCACCAGATTCGGTTCGGCCAGGTCGCGGAAGTCGCCCTTGCTGCTCAGCGCCTTGATCAGTCCTTCGATGCTGGAGTTGGCGTTGAAGAGCCCGAAATCCACCACTCCGTCGTCGAACGCGCCGGTCTGTGGATTGGTGCTGGTGGAACCGGTCCAGTCGCCGTTATCGCTCAGCCGCTGGGGATTGAGGGTGGCGAACTGAGCCCGGAACGCCTTCATGGCGCTCTTGCTCACCTCGGCAAACCGCACCTTCAGCAGCACCTGGGTCGATGTGGGCGTGGTCAGGTTGTCGATGATGGTGGCGCCGCTCCCCTTGGCGATCTCCACCGCCTGATCGGCCACGCTGGCATCGCGCACCTCGCCCGAAAGCGTCACCACGTTCCCGCTGGCGGTAACATCGACATCCTGATCGGGCAGGATCGCCTTCAGGTAGCGCTCGATGGCCGGCGCATCGGCGGTCACCTCCACCGAATAGAGCTTGACCTGGCCGGCGTTGTCCCATACCAGCAGACTGGTGGTGCCCAGCGCCTTGCCGTTCACCAGCACTTCGGTGGGAGAGACCACCACCGCCTCGGCAACGCTGGGGTCGCCGATCGAGAAGCGCTGGATCTGGCTGGGGTTCACCAGCAGGGCGGAGGCGCCCTTGCTCACCGTCACCACCTGCTGCGGCTGGTTGACGACGCGCTG
>DASSTY010000102.1:0-3260 GCA_035707585.1 Gemmatimonadales bacterium | reverse complement strand
TCCGCACCCTGCCTCGGCGGGCGGCGGGCGCGCGATTCATCGAGGTGCCGGAACCCAACAATCGGGTGGTGCTGCACTACCAGTCCAGCGAACGGCGCTGCGAACGGATGTCCGGCGGGGTGCCCGGCTGGACATGGGGCGAGCTTGGCCCCATGGTTCGGGATCTCGATGCGCTTTACCTGAACTTCATTTCCGGTTTTGAGCTCTGTCTCGGCACCGCCCAGGCACTTCGCCGCGGGTTCAACGGGCCGATCTACGCCGACCTGCACAGTCTCTTCCTGGGCATGCAGCACGACGGCGTGCGAGTACTCCGGCCGCTGCCGGATGCGCCGAGCTGGTTCAACTGCTTCGATGTGGTGCAGCTCAATGAAGACGAAATGCGGCAGTTGTCGCCCGACCCGCTGTCGCTGGCGGCCGACGCACTGGGTCAGGGCGCGTCGCTGATCGTGGTAACGCTGGGGCCGCGGGGCGCGGCGTACGTTGCGGCGGCGGGGTTCGACGGCTGGGGCACCCGCGCGGGCGCTGTTCCAGCAGCGGGTGGCCCGCTCCGCACCGCCTTGATCGCGGCGCCCGCGGCAGACGCCATCGATGCCACCGGCTGCGGTGATGTTTTCGGCGCGACGCTCTGTGCCCGCCTGCTGGCCGGCGAACCTGTGGAGAGCGCCATCGCGCAGGCCAACCGGTTCGCCGCGCGCAATGCCGGTTACCGCGGAGCCACCGGGCTCTCGCGCCATTTACGGGGAGAATTGCTCCTGCCATGACCCGGATCGTCGAGGTACCCGCCTCGTTCGATGACAAGAGCTTCGACCAGTTCGCCCAGTCGTTCGGGAACTGGCCGCCGGACCAGCGCTGCCTGTTCGATGCGCGCGGAGCGCAATGGGCGTCGCCGTACGCGCTGGTCGGCATGCTGACCGCCGCGCAGGCGCTCACCGAAGCGGGAGCCGAACGTCCGCTGCTCACGGTGCCGGCCAGCACCGACGTCAGGCACTACTGGGCGCGGGCCGGTTTCTTTCGCCATGCGGCCGATCTCTTTGAAATCCATGGAAAGGTCCCGAAAGTGCAGGCCGCCGAGCAATCAGATGTGCTGCTCGACGTGACCGCCATCCGCGCGTCCGACGACGTGCATGCGGTCGTCAGACGGATTCAGGACGCCGCCGAGCGGATCGTGGGCGATCTGGGCCTCGAAGCCAAGGCCACGATGGGATTCTCCATGGCGCTCTCGGAGTCGTGCCAGAATATTGTGGAACATGCCGGGACCAGCGGCTGGGTCTGCGTTCAGACCTACAACTTTCGGCGGCGGCTTGGGCGCCGGGTCGCGGTGATTGCGGTGAGCGATTCGGGAATCGGTTTCCGGCGGTCGCTGGAACCGACCCAGGCCAAGCGGTTCGGCGAGCGGTGGGGCGATGCCGCGGCGCTGGAGGCGGGGCTGATCCAGAATATCAGCCGCTTCCGCGATCCCGGGCGCGGCCAGGGGCTGATCGGGATCAAGCGCTACCTGGCTCGCTGGCAGGGCAAGATTACCATCCGGAGCGGCACGGCGCGCCTCTCGATCGTGCCGCCATGGGATGACGATGTGCCGATGCACGAGCAGCTCCCATTCTTTCCCGGAACTCAGGTGCAGATCATGATCCCCGGCGAACCCGGGTCCGAGCGATGATCCAGACGATCCGGATCGAACGGGTCCTCCGCGAAGCGGTGGTGACGCCGTACCGCGTCCTGGTCACCCGTCCCACCGGCGCCGCGGTGCGGGCCCGGATCGAGCAGGTGCTGGCCGGATCGCAGTCAGAGACGGCGCTGCTCGACTTCGTCGAGGTCGAGCTGCTCGACTTCAGCTGCGCCGACGAAGTCGTGGCGAAACTGCTGATGACCGACGCGCTGCAGAGCCGTTTCCTGCTGCTCCGTCTCCACTGTGATGACCAGTGGGATGCCATCGATCAGGTGCTGAGCCGCCAGGGGCTCGCGGTGGCCGCCTTGCGCGCCGCCGCGCCACGGCCCAGCTTGCTGGGACATACCACCGACGATCTGCGGGATGCGTTCAACTGCCTCTGTCTCGACGGTCCGGCCGACGCCGGGCAACTGGCAATGACGCTCCGCTGGCCGCATCCGCGGGCGGCGGCCGCGCTGGCCGGTCTGGTACAGCATCGCCTTGCCCGTCCGACGGGCGCCGTCCATTACCCGCCACCCCTTCCGCGCGCATGAGCCAACGCTCCGGTCATTCGACAGTCGCCGTTCACGGCGCTCCCCACGCTCGCGCCGACTGGGCGCCGGTGACCCCTCCGCTGATCCAGAGCACCACCTTCGTCAATCCGGTGGGCTCCGATGAGGAGGTGCTGTACACCCGGTACGGCAACAACCCGACCCAGCTGGCGCTGGCTCGGAAGTGCGCCCTGCTCGACGGCGCCGAAGACGCGGTGGTGACGTCCAGTGGAATGAGTGCCACGGCGCTGGCGCATCTGGCGGTGCTTCGCCCGGGCGACCATCTGGTATCGAGCGCCTGGATCTACGGCGGCACCCAGGGACTGTTCGACACCGAATTTGCCCGGCTCGGCATCGAGGTCAGCTACGTCACCCCGGACAAACCGCGGCAGTGGCGCCAGGCGGTGCGCCCCACTACTCGGGCCATTTTCGTGGAGACGCCCACCAACCCGCTGCTTCGCGTCGTTGATCTGGCTCCGATCGCGACGATCGCGTCGGAATTCGGGCTGGCCCTGCTGGTCGATTCTACCTTCGCAAGCCCGATCAATTTCCGCCCGCTGGAGCATCGGGCCGACGTGGTGATCACCAGCGCCACCAAGTATCTCAACGGTCACAGTGACGTGACCGCCGGAGTGGTGTCGGGATCGGCCCCGTACATCGAAGAGGTGACCCGGCTGATGCGGCTCTGGGGCCAGGCTATCGATCCGTTCGCCGCCTGGCTGCTGGATCGCGGGCTGCGCACCCTGGCGGTCCGGATGGAGCGCCACAACGCCAACGGGATGGCGGTGGCCCGGTGGGCCGAGGGCCACAGCGCCATCAGCCGAGTGCACTATCCCGGGCTGGAATCGCATCCGGATCACGACGTGGCCGCCCGGGTCCTCGACGGATTTGGCGGCATGGTGGGGATCGAGCTGGCTGAGGGTGTCCCGGCCGCGGAACGGATGCTCCGCCGCCTCAAGCTGTTCGCCCACGCACCGAGTCTCGCCGGAGTGGAGAGTCTCGTTTCCGAGCCCCGCCTGACCTCCCACAAGGCCCTGGGCCCCGAAGCCCGCGCCCGCCTGGGC
>DASSTY010000101.1:0-3288 GCA_035707585.1 Gemmatimonadales bacterium | reverse complement strand
GTGGTCGGTCTGACGAATGTAGGTGTAGTCCGGCGTACGCTCGGTATCCTTGCGGAAGGGCCCGAGCAGGGCACCCAGCTCGGGGTCGGGGGCGTAGGTCTCGCCGCCGGCCACCTGCTGTTGCTTGATCAGCCGGGTAACTGCGGTGCGGGTAGGCTGGAGCCGGTGGATCCGCGAGCGCGCGCGGTATTCGGGGCTCAGACTCGGTGCAATCCGGAGGGTAAGCTCGCCCACGAGGGCGAGCGCCAGGAGCGTTCCTCCGGCGATCGCAGCGCGACGGAGCATGGTCATACGGTCACGGCCATCCGGGCCTCGCTCGGCGGGTTCGGGGCGGGGAAATCGGTCGATGCGGCTGTTCAGAGAATGTATGGCGCCGTGTGGAGGTGGCAAGCGGGGGTTAGCGTTTCACTACGTTCAGCTCCTGGCGGCGCTCAATCGTCGTGCCGTCCGGAGCCTCGAACAGGAGCCGCAGCTGGTACGCGCCAGGGCGGAGGTTCCGCAAGTCAACCGTGCGGTGGTACGATGCCGCTGTGGCAACGGCACGTTCGGTGAACGAAAGGTTCAGTCGATCCTTGTCGCGGTCTCCGAAGCGGCGCCGCAGCTCGAGGCGGGCATGATAGCTCTTGCCCGGCGTGAGGCCAGCGGCCTGGTAATAGAGCGTAACCGTAGTACCCTCCGGCACAGCACCGAGCGGGTTCAGCGGGATGCGCTCCGGCGGAATGGCGACGGTCTGGGCCGAGCCTTCGCGCCCTATCACCACGTCACTCAGCGTCAAGTGTGAGCTGGCCGACGATGGCACCGACACGGTGTCGGCGAGCAGCGCCACGCCATCCTTGCCGGTCGTGTCGGCCAGGACGACCCGGACGGCATAGTGCCCTGGTGCCAGCGGCAGAACCGACTGGCCGGTGAGATACTGGCGATTGGTCAGAGGAACCCGATTGGCAAACGCCCGCAGCGAGTCGTGTTCCACCACCCGGCCGTTCGTCAGATTTTCCGCCAGGATCCGAACGCGGATGGGGTAGACCGACAGTCCCGACGCAGCATCTTGTCCGAAGGCGAGATGCTCCGCCCGCACCGCGAACGAGACCAGGGCGCCGCTGGGTGCGCCGGGCAGGTGGGCCAGCCCGTAGGCCTGCGCCACCGCATCGAGCCGGTTGTCGAATGCAAGAGGGAATGCGTCCGTGGTGGTACCGATTCGGATGGCTTCAGCATTGATCTGACGATCCTCCTCGAGTTCCTCCGGTGGCGCGGCACGACCCCGATGCTGAAGGTCAAATGCGAGGAGGTCGTAGCGCGGGTCTAGGATTGCACGCGAGGCATACAGGGGCGGAAAGAAGACTAGTTGGTTTACCAGTCGGCTTGGCGCGATGTTGCCCACGAAGTGGAAGATCAACTCGCCCGACGGTGTCAGATACTTCCATGATTCGTTGGGATCAACGGCTGGACCGTGATAGGTGGCGCGCTGAGTGGGCTCGCCGTAGCGCATATAGATGACACCGCGATCATCAATCAGATTCTGCTCGCTCGAATAGGCGATCAGAATCGAGCCGCTCATCAGCCCGGCGTAGACTGCATTCGGGGTTGAGCCCAGTCCAGCCAATGTCGCTGCCGTTCCCCCGAGCGGCCGCTCTTCTCGTGATGCCGCGGTTTCCTGGTCACCGAGCACGATGGTAGCCGATGTAATATCGCGGAGCGACCCGTTTGGATCATTCCCTGACGATATTTCGCGCTTGTTCCCGCTCCGATTAGTCCGGAAATTGGCCAGCACATAGGCGAGCCGACGGTAATGCTCCGCCAGTCGATCGCCGAGCTTCCGACCCTCGCTCGCATCACGCCTGTTCCAGAATTCTCGCAGCCATCCACTCACATCGCCCGCTGGCAGGCTATCATAGCCAGCCAGTTCAGCAGGATTGGCAATCCATCTCAAGTCGGTGCGATATCGATCGCGTACTGCCGCGCCGCCGGCGTGCCGTGCGCCCGCGTAATAAAGACTCTCGGCTTCACTACGTTGACCCAGGTTGAAAAGAGTTGTTGCAAGTTCGATGGCCCCGATACCTGAGTCGCCGCCAACCGTGAGATACTGCCGAAGTGCACTCGCCGACGCGGAATCATTTCCGCTCTGGCGCTCCAGGATGGCAAGCGGAAGGAGCGTGCTGGGTGTGGGAGTTAGGGCGGCCGCTCGGCGCAGGGCATTCAGCGCTGGTCCGGTTTGTGGCTGTACCACCTCGCGTAGCACCGTGGCGCCGAGTAGGGATGCAGCGACGGCATTTCCGGGATCGGCGTCGAGCGCGCGAAGGAATGCGTTGCCCGCGCCCTGGAGATAGTCGGTGCCGAGGCGTTGATAGGGCCCTTCCTTGGCCGGAAAACCGCCGTCGAAGAGCGCCAGCTTGGCGCGGCCGAGTTCGATCCACGGCGCAGGCCAGTCGGGATGGGCTTGGGCAATCGCAGCGAATCGGCGGAGTGATTCGTCGAGCGGGCCGCGATCGTGGTTCCGGACTGCCTGGTCAACGAGCGCCAGTGCCGCGTGCAAGTCTGCGGCCGAATCGGGCAACGTGGTAGCCGGCGCCTGGGCCCCTGCTGGCGCCGAGGCAGTCACAAGCATCACGATTCCGGCCATCCAACCGAGTGAATTCATGTCATTCCTTCACGATATTCACCAGCCCGCTGCGCGTGGCGGTCTCTCCATTCGGCCCCGCCACCTTGACCGTGAGCCGATAGTGCCCCGGCTTGAGCTGGGCCAGGCCAACCGTCCGGCGCACCTCGGTCCAGCGGCTCGCCGCCCGGTCGGTGAAGCTCAGCGTCACGACGGCGCGGCCTTTCGGATCGTCGGCGGGGGCCAGGGAGACATCGGTGCGATAGCGCGCGCCCGGGGCGAGGCCGCTCACCTGGTAATAGAGCGCCACGGTGCCGCCGGGCGGGAAGGCGTTGAGCGGATTGAGCGGCACCGGTGCGCCGCCCGGCGGGGTCCAGGTGAGCCCGCTGCCGGGACGGCCCAGGATAATGTCGCTCAGACCGAGGCGGGAACTCGCCGGGTCGGGCACCTCGACGCTGTCGAGCCCCACCAGTGCTCCGCGCTGCGCCGCGATCGCCGGCGCGAATCCGCTGGTGTCCTCCCCGGTGCGACGCACTGAATCAGCGCCGCGCTGCTCGATCACCAGTCGCACATCGTATAGTCCCGGCGGCACCGATTCCGTGGTGACAGCCATCAGGAACTGGTCCTCTTTCAGCGGCTCAACAGTGGTGAACGTACGGATCGTATCGAGATCGAATCGCGCGCGGCCGTCCGGC
>DASSTY010000100.1:0-6757 GCA_035707585.1 Gemmatimonadales bacterium | reverse complement strand
GTCGCGCGCAAACTGCCAGCCGAAGTACTGGATGTAATTGCCGTACTGCGAAATCAGATCGGCCTGGCGATTGAAGACCGACGGCTTGCCATACTGGGCGCGGTTGAGCACATCGGACAATGCCTTGCTGAAAAATCCGATCGGCTCGCCCTCGTTGATCGGCGGGAATTGCGCCGCGCGAATCGGGAGGTAGAGGTAGTTGAGCGAGATCCCGACGATGATGGCGCCGATGATCCCGATCACCACCGACGGCCGGGTGAATACCCGCCAGTCGGTCCAGAGCACGTACACCACGACCACCGGCACCGCCAGCACGCCCATCATATGGTTGGTGGAGGTGAGCGCCAGGACGTAGAACATCAGGATCACCCAGCGGTCACGATGCGGTCCGGCCGCGTCATCGGCCCAATGGACCGCCAGCCACACCACCAGCGCAATCGACAGCAGCGAGACGGTGTAGACCTTCTCATTGACGGTGGACTGGTTCCACACCGTCCAGGAGGTCGCACCCACCAGCACGCCGGCAAAGGCGCAGGCCAGGCGGACCCACCGCACCGGCACGATGCTCTGGAGCCACCGCTCCGCCACCAGGAACCAGAACCCCGCCGCGGCGGCGCCGGTAATGGCAGCGAACAGATTGATCCGCACCGCATACGACGCCGCCAGCGGCAGCAGCCCCCAGGTGTGCGCCAGGATCGTGAACAGCGGATTGCCCGGCGGATGAGGAATCCCCAGCACCTTGGCCGCCGCGATGTACTCGGAGGTGTCCCAGAACGCCGTGGTCGGCGCCAGCGTCAGCACGTAGAGCACGAAGATGAGTACGGCAGTGCCAAGCGCCCACCAGTAGGGCGGGCGGGGGCGCGACGGGAGCTGCGCGGTCGGGGTTGCGGTCATGGATCCTGGGTCGTGGGTCGTGAGTCGTGAGTCGTGGTGTCGTCGCCAGTCGCCAGCCGTCATTCCCGCGAAAGCGGGAATCCAGAGCACACGACCCGCGAGCCACGACTCAATGTCTAAACTGCCTTCTCCCGGTCATCACCATCGCCAGGCCGAGCCGGTTGGCGGCGGCGATGACTTCGGAATCGCGGATCGAGCCGCCCGGCTGGATCAGCGCGGTCACCCCGGCCGCGGCGGCGGTCTCCACCCCATCGGGGAACGGAAAATATGCATCGGAGGCGAGCACCGAGCCCTTGGGATCGTGTCCCGCTTCGCGCGCCTTGTGCGCCGCCATGAACGAGGCATCGACCCGGCTCATCTGGCCGGCGCCGATGCCGATCGCGGTTTCGTCGCGCGCCAGCAGGATCGCGTTGGACTTGACCGATGCCACCGCGGCCCAGGCAAAGCGAAGATCCCGCCATTCCGATTCGCTGGGTTCCCGTTCCGTCGCAACCTTCCAGTTCTCCTCCGACGGATCGTACTGGAAGCGGTCCTGCACCAGGAACCCGCCGCGCACCCGCTTGAAGTCGAGCCCGCCCTCCTGGCCCACCGGGAGCTCCACCACCCGGAGCGATTTCTTGGCGGCAAAAACGGCCAGGGCTTCCTCGTGGAACGAGGGCGCCACCACCACCTCCACGAAGAGATCGGACATCGCCCGCGCGGTGGCCTGGTCTACCACGGTGTTGAACGCCACCACGGAGCCGAAGGCGGACATCGGGTCGGTGGCGCGGGCCCGGGTGAACGCTTCCAGCGCCGAGCTCGCAACGGCCAGCCCGCAAGGAGTGGTGTGCTTGATGACCGCGCAGGCCGGCCGATTGCTCCAGTTGGCCACCGCGTTCATCGCGCCGTCGATGTCGAGCAGGTTGTTGAACGAGAGCTCTTTCCCCTGGCGCTGCACCAGATCGCGCATGCCGCGCGGCTCTTCGGTCACATAGAGAGCGCCCCGCTGATCGGGATTCTCGCCGTAACGCAGCTTCTGCAGCCGCTCCATCGCGATGGTGAGCCGGGCCGGCAACGTGTCCGATGCGGGCGTGAGATAGCCGGCGATGGCGGTGTCGTAGTCGGCCGTATGAGCGAATACCTTCGCGGCGAGATCGCGCCTCACCTCGGCGCTGATTTCGCCGGCGCGAAGCAGCTCCAGCACCGGGGCGTAGTCGGTGGGGTCCACCACCGGAATTACGAACTGATGGTTCTTGGCGGCTGAGCGAAGCATTGACGGGCCGCCGATGTCGATATTCTCGATGGCATCCTCGAACGTCACGCCCTTCCGCGCGATCGTGCTCTGGAAAGGATAGAGGTTCACTGCCACCAGATCGATCGGCTCGATGCCGTGGGCGGCGATCGCGCTCACGTGCTCCGGGACATCGCGCCGGGCCAGGATTCCTCCGTGCACCAGCGGGTGCAGCGTCTTGACTCGACCGTCCAGCAGTTCGGGGAAGCCGGTCAGCGTCTCCACCGAGATGACCGGCACGCCGCCCTTTGCGAGCGCCGCCGCGGTGCCGCCGGTGGAGATGATCTCCCATCCCAGTTCCACCAATCCCTGCGCGAATGCTACGATGCCGCGCTTGTCGCTTACGGAAATCAGAGCACGCGGCATGACTCACCTTTCACGAGACGACTCCAGAGTTGCGGGTGATGCGATCGGTACCGGACGCCCGGCGCGGGCGGCTGCGAGCACGACAGCCGGAAGCAGCTGATGCTCCACCGCGAGCACCCGCTGCGCCAGCGATTCCGGCGTGTCGCCCGGCTTGACCGGCACCGTCTGCTGCGCGAGGATCTGCCCCCGGTCGTACTCTTCATCCACCAGATGCACGGTGGCGCCGGTGTTCGATGCGCCGCTCGCGATCACCGCCTCGTGGACTCGCCGCCCGTACATGCCGGGTCCGCCAAAATCCGGCAGCAGCGCCGGATGGATATTGATGATCCGTCCGCTGTAGCGTTGGACCACGCGCGCCGGTACCAGCTTGAGATATCCGGCCAGCACGATCAAATCGGCCTGCGCGGCATCCAGTGCGCTGAGCCAGGCATCGGCATCGGCCGGGTCGGTCAGAACGGTGGTGGGGATGCCGTGCGCCCGCGCATGCTCCAGCCCGCCGGCTTCGGCCCGATTGCTGAGCACGAGTACCACCCGGGCCGGCTCATCCGGTCCCAGCGCCTCGAGCAGGGCCGCCAGATTGCTGCCCCGGCCCGAAACGCAGACCGCGATCCGCATGGTCGACATGGCGGGAAAAGGTAACCTATCTTGCCCCCATGCTGAACCTGCTTTGCGGGCCGGAGAGCCGCCTTCCAGTGCTTCAGGCAGGCGGGCAGCCCGGCGAGTGGGCCGCCTGGTCGGATCCGGTATGCCAGGGCCCGGCTCCGGCGGGGCTGTCGCAGGAAGCCTGGCGGCGGGTGCGGGCCAGCTTCGTAGCGCGAACCTGGCTCCTCCCCTTCGGCGAGGCGCACCGCCGGCTGGTTATGGAGGATGAGCTGGTCGCTCGGCTCGATGAGTGGGACGAACTGGTGATCTGGGCCGGTCCCGATCCCTGGGCCCAGACCGCGCTGATCCACCTGCTGGCCCGTATTGGCGAACTGGAGTCGGTCTCGACACCGCTCTCGCTCGCCGACGAAACCGGCCAGCGGCGGCCGATAACTGCCGAACTGATCAGCTTCGCCGCCCACGCGTGGACCGCCTTCACCGCACCGGCGCCAGCGGCTCTCGCCGAACTTGCTGCTTCCGATCATCCCGAACTGCCGGCGCTCAGCTCGGCACTCCGCCGCCTGCTCCTGGAGTACCCCGGGACCGACGATGGGCTCTCGCTCACCGAGCGGTGGGTGCTGGAGGAACTCGCGGCAGAGTCAGGCACCACCCGCGAACTGAGCCGGCGCGTTCGGGCCAGAGAACAGTACCCCTGGCTCGACGACATGATGTTCGACGCCATCCTGCTGCAATTGATGGGAGGTTCCCGCCCGCTGATCTCCGCCGGCCGATGGCCAACGATCACTGAGTTTCCCAGCGCGACACTGGTGCTCACCGCAGCGGGGCAGGCGGTACTGTCGCGCCGGGCCGATCAGGTGCGGCTCAATGGGGTGGACCGCTGGATCGGTGGAGTGCACCTGGCGGGACTGGATGCATTCTGGCGATGGAATCGCGCAGCGGGCAAACTGGTGAGCGGGCGATGATCTCACGAACCACTCTGATTCGCGCCTGCTGACTCCAGGATCAACTCTACCGCCGCTGCGAGATCGGGCACCACCGCCCATGCGTCAGAGTTTCGCTCGCTCGCGAGCAGGATCGCTCGGCCGCCCAGCGCAATCGCCGGTTCCACATCTCGCTCACGGTCTCCCACCCACCAGCAGGAAGCCAGGTCAAGACCAAAATCATCGGCCGCCCGCTGATACAGCGCCGTCCCCGGTTTGCGGCAGTCGCAGGGGCCGGTGATCTCGGGGAGATGGGGACAGAAGTAGTGCCCGTCGATTCGCGCGCCGCCCTCTTGCAGCAGCTCCTCCATTCGCTGCTCGACTGCGCGATACTGGGATTCGCTGAGCAGTCCCCGGGCAATGCCCGACTGGTTGGTCGCCACGATCACCCGCCAACCGGCCGCGTTGAGACGAGCCACCGCGCCGGCCACGCCAGGAAGCAGCCGCACGCCGGCCGGATCGGACAGATAGCCGGTGTCCTCGATCAGTGTACCGTCCCGATCGAGAAAGACCGCTTTCATGGTTTGACGGGCTTCTTCTTCTGTAGCGGCTTCTGAGCCGGCGGGTTGGCCGCCGGCCGGGGAGACGCAGGCGCCTTGCCGCTGCGCGACGGCAGCGAATCGTGCGGTACCCCCAGAGAATCGCTGGGCGCACCCAATGAATCGGCGGCGGTTGAGTCGCGTGGCGGCGCTGGCTCCGGCACCTTGAGTGTGCCGCGCACGTCGGCCGCGGCGCCGTTGGCGTTGCGGATCCCCTTGGCGTCGAGCAGATACAGCGTCCCCGCGTTCCACGGCTCGGTTACCCGGAGAATCATTCGGGTCGGAAGCGGCGCACGCCGCGGGAGGGTGTCGCTGCGCGGCGGCAGCGAATCACGCTGGACGGCGGTGGTATCGCGACGCGCCGGTGTCGGGGCTTTCAGCCGGGTGGTATCGGCCGGCGCCCTGGTGGTGTCGGCGCGCGGATGCGCGGCGCTGTCCAGCGCCGGTGGCAGCAGCGACACGACCGGCGCAGGTACCGAATCGGGAAGCACGCGCAACAGCAGTCCGGCAGAGTCGGGCCGCTGGGTGGGATCGAGCGGTTGAGTGAATTCAACGGTAGCGCTCAAACTGTCGCGCACGGCAATCGACTGAATTCTCGGCCCTACGGTGTCGTGCGGGAAAATCCAGAGATCCACCGGCACACTGTCCGACTGAACCCGCACTGTGTCGAACGCCTCGCGCGGATCCCGCCGCACATCATGATTCTGGTCGATGACTCCATACACCAGATATGTCCCGGCCGGCAGCGGGCCCAGCCGGAACGATCCGCTCGAATCGGCCAGCGTGCGGTAGTCGAGACTGTCGGGGAGGAGCCGCGCCACGATCAGCCCGCCGCGGGCGGCCTGCCCAGTGGTCCAGTCGTGGGCCTGGCCGGTGAGCATCAGCGTCGGCAAGGGAGCGCCGGTCGTGAACGTGATGATCCGCTTGGCGTCGCTCCGGTTGTTCCGGAGATCAGTGACACCCGGCAGCAGTTCCACCCGATACACCCGGTTGGGTTGCCACCCTTCGCGCGGCCGCACACTGATGCGCGAGCGATGCCACCCGACTCGCGGCACGTCCTTGCTGGGAGAAAGAATGATCAGCCGCTCGAGGCCACCGGTACCGGTGCCGGTGTTGGGCGTGCCTTCGGA
Organism: Gemmatimonadales bacterium; assembly: GCA_035707585.1. Taxonomy (GTDB): domain Bacteria; phylum Gemmatimonadota; class Gemmatimonadetes; order Gemmatimonadales; family GWC2-71-9; genus DASSTY01. Next base: position 975 of record DASSTY010000100.1, on the reverse strand, counting down.
GATCACTTCATCGAACTGGAATTCAACGTCGCCGTTGAAATCGGGAAGCGAGCGGAGCGAGTCGGGCACGGTGGCGACGAGATGCGGCGGAATCGGATCGGGCGGTCCGCCCGGCGGCGGCTCGATCTTGGCACAGGCCGCCAGCACGCCGAGCAGCAGTGCGCCACCGGCCTGCCGCCTGGTCACGATCACCCGCACCCCAGACGCCGCCGCTTGTCGCGCAGGATCGCGGCCTGTTCTTCCCAGCTCGCCAGCTTGTCGCGCTCGCGGGCCACGACGTCGGCTGGAGCGCGCGAGGTGAATTGCTGGTTGGCCAGCTTCTTCTGCTGGCCCCATACCAGCTGCTCGAGCCGCGTCGCTTCGGCGGCGAGCCGAGCGCATTCGCGATCGACGTCGATCAGATCACCCAGGGGGACGAACACGGCGGTGCCGTCGGTCAGCACGGCGTTGCCGCCGGCCTGCTCGCTGGGAGCGCCGATGGTCAGCTCCGCGCGCGCCAGCCGGCCGATGGTAGCCGCCTCCCGCCTGAGCGTGGCGCCAACTCGCTTGCTGGCGGGAGTCACAGTGGCATGAACCATCTGGCCCGGCTGCACACCATACTCGGCCCGAATCGCCCGGATCGCGCCGACCACTCCCTGCACCAGCTCGAAGTCGCGCACCGCGGCGGGGTGTTCCGCGCGACGGTCGGGCAGGGGCCACGGAGCCCGGCTGATCGACGCGTGGGCAGGTCGACCGGGAAACCGCTTCCAGAGCGCTTCTGTGATGAACGGCATGATCGGGTGCAGCAGCCGCAGCGCCACGTCGAACACCTGCGCCGCCACCGCGCGGGCCACGTCGCCGCCGGGCTGGTCGCCGTAGAGCCGCGGTTTGATCTGCTCCAGATACCAGTCGGCCAGGTCGCTCCAGAAGAAGTGGTACACCGCGTTGGCGGCGTCATTCAGCCGGAAGCGCTCGTAGGCGGCGGTCGCCTCCCGC
>DASSTY010000099.1:0-7560 GCA_035707585.1 Gemmatimonadales bacterium | reverse complement strand
GTTCGGCGGCCGGAACTTCGATGAGGTGATCACCAGCGACAACGGAATCCGCCCCGACACGTCGATGGAAGCGTTGGCCAAGCTGAAGCCGGTGTTCGACCGCAAGTACGGATCGGTCACCGCCGGTAATTCCTCGCCGCTCACCGATGGCGCCTCGGCGGTGCTGGTCATGTCCGAAGAAAAGGCCCGCTCGCTTGGGTACCAGCCGCTGGCATACGTCCGCAGCTATGCCGTGGCCGCGGTGGATCCCGGTTGGCAGCTGCTTCAGGGCCCGGCCATCGCCGTTCCACGAGCGCTCAAGCGAGCGGGAATCACCTGGAACGAGCTGGGGCTGCTGGAAATTCACGAGGCGTTCGCGGCGCAGGTGCTCTCCAACATTCAGGCGTGGGGTTCACAGGAATGGGCCACTCGGCTCGGGCTGGACGGCCCGCTCGGCGACGTGGACTGGGGCAAGACCAACGTAATGGGCGGTTCCATTGCCATCGGACATCCCTTCGCCGCCACCGGCGGCCGGCTCATCACCACGCTGGCCAATGAAATGAACCGGCGCGACGTGCAGTTCGGGCTGGTGTCGATCTGCGCTCAGGGCGGGATGGGTTACGCCATGATTCTGGAGCGCGACTGATGCCGGCGTTCAGCGTTACCAACGAGAACGGCATCGCCGTGCTTACGCTGGATGTCCCCGGCGCGCCGGTCAACACGCTGGGCCGCGCGGTGCGTGACGAGTTCGACGATCTCTTCAACCGGCTGCAGCGCGATCCGGCCGTCCGCGCCATGGTGCTGATTTCCGGCAAGCCCGACAACTTCATCGCCGGCGCCGATATCGAGGAATTCACCGCGATCCAGACCGCCGATGAAGCCGAAGCGCTGAGCCGCCAGGGTCAGGAGATGGTGGGGCGCGTAGCGGAATCGGCCAAGCCGATCGTGGCGGCGATTCACGGCGCCTGCCTGGGCGGCGGACTGGAACTGGCGCTGGCGTGTCACTGGCGAGTGATCACCAACCATCCCAAAACCCAACTCGGGCTTCCCGAAGTCCAGCTCGGACTGGTGCCGGGCGCCGGCGGATGTGAGCGGCTGCCGCGCCTGATCGGATTGCGCGCGGCGCTGGACATCATCCTGGCCGGCAAGTCGGAACGCGCGTCGAAGGCCTATCGGATCGGCCTGGCCGACGAACTGGTGGCGCCCCCGATCCTCCGCCGGATTGCGCTGGCCGCAGCCGATCGGCTGGCGCGCGGCGAACGGCCGCGGCGCGGCAACAAGGCGGGAATGGCGGGAGCGCTGCTCGACCGCAATCCGCTGGGGCGGCGCGTGGTGTATCGCCAGGCGCGGCAGACGGTGCTGCGAAAAACCGGCGGGCACTACCCCGCGCCGTTGGCAGCGCTGGAAGTCGTTCGTGCGGGAATGGAAGACGGATTCAAGGCGGGGCTCCAGCTGGAGCACCGTACCTTCGGCCAGCTCGCGGTGGGGCCGGTCTCCCGCGAGCTGGTGCGAATCTTCTTCGCGACCAACGCGCTCAAGAAAGACGATGGCCTTCCACCCGGTGTCACTGCGGAGCCGCGCACGGTGCACCGGCTTGGCGTCATCGGCTCGGGGTTCATGGGTTCCGGAATTGCCGGCACCGCAGCGCTCCGCGCCGAAGTGGAGGTTCGGCTGCGCGACACCGAACTGAGCCGAGTGGGGAAGGGGCTCCGCGCGGCGGTGCGAATTCTGGATGACCGGCTCAAGCGCCGGCGGCTCACCCAGCCCGAATACAATCGCCTCACCGCTCTGCTCTCGGGCACCGCCGACTACAGCGGGTTTGCGCGGGCCGATCTCGTCATCGAAGCAGTGTTCGAGGATCTGGCGGTGAAGCGGCAGGTGTTGGCCGAAACCGAGGCGGTGATCGGCGAATCGGCGGTGTTCGCCACTAACACCTCCACGATCCCGATTCACGAAATTGCGGCGGATGCAATGCGCCCGGGCCAGGTGCTCGGGATGCACTTCTTTTCGCCGGTCGAAAAGATGCCGCTCCTGGAAGTGATCCCGACATCCAACACTTCGGCGCGCGCGCTGGTCACCGCGGTGCGTTTCGGCAAGCAGATGGGGAAGACCGTCATCGTGGTGGCCGACCGGCCGGGCTTCTGGGTCAACCGGATTCTGTCGCCCTATCTCAACGAAGCCGGCTTCCTGCTGGAGGAAGGCACGCCGATCGAGGTGATCGACCGCGCCATGACGAAGTACGGATTCCCGGTCGGCCCGGTCACGCTGCTGGACGAAGTGGGACTCGACGTGGCGCAGAAGGCCGGCAAGGTGATGTACCACTCCTTTGGCGAACGGCTCAGGCCGTCGACCGTACTGGGGCGGATGATCGAAGACGGCCGGCTGGGCCGGAAGGCGGGGAAGGGGTTCTACCAGTACGCCGACGGCAAGAAGGGCGAGGTCGATCAGAACGTGTACGGTTTGCTGGGCATTCAATCGAAGGACGGCGCGGCGCCGACGCTGATCGAACAGCGGCTGATCTACAGCATGCTCAACGAGGCGGCGATGGCGGTGTCCGAAGGCGTGGTTCGTTCCCCGCGTGACGGCGATATCGGTGCGATCTATGGAATCGGGTTTCCGCCTTTTCGGGGTGGACCGCTCCGCTGCATCGACCGGCTGGGCGCGGCGCGGGTCGTCGAGGTGCTGCAGGGACTTCAGGCCGAGTACGGCGAGCGGTTTGCGCCGGCGCCGGCACTGGTTGAAATGGGGCTGACTGGTGGCCGCTTCTATCCCGATCACTGATCAATTGTCCAACGCGGAATCGATTCGCCATCAGCTCGAAGCCGATGCGACCGCCGAAGCGGGCGAGCTGTTCCTGCGGCTGGTGGCGGACTACTTCGCGGCGACGGCGCGTGAGGAGATGCCGGTTTCCGCCCCGCCCAGCGTGCCCGAGCTGATCCGCCGGTTTGCCGAGCCGCTCCCGCTGCAGGGGAAACCGCTGGAAGCCATCGCCGAGCGGCTGGCGCGCGAGGTGATCCCTGACAGCAATCATCTGACTCACCCGATGTATCTGGGGCACCAGGTCTCCGCGCCGTTGCCGGCGGCGGTCTGGACCGAATCACTCATCTCCGCCCTGAATAACTCCGTGGCGGTGCGCGAGATGTCTCCCGCCGCCACAGCGATCGAACATCAGGTGATTCACTGGATGACCGACCTGCTCGGGTTTGGCCCCGACGCGGGCGGTACGCTCACGTCGGGCGGCACCGAAGCAACCTTCACCGCGCTGCTGGCGGCGCGGGCTGCCGTCCTTCCCGATTCGTGGCAGCGCGGAGTGGGCGCCAGTCCGCCGGTGCTGGTATGCGGGGAGCACGCCCACTACGCCGTGAGCCGCGCCGCCGGGGAGCTTGGCCTGGGGCTCGACCATGTTGCCGCGATCCCGTCGCGAAACTACCGGATGGACACCGGCGCGCTCGCCGCGCGGCTGGGTGAACTGCGACAATCCGGAACTCCGGTGATGGCTGTGGTTGCAACGGCGGGTTCCACCGCCACCGGATCGTTCGACGATCTGGCCGCAATCGGCCGGCTCTGCGATGAATACGGGCTCTGGCTTCACGTCGACGCAGCTCACGGAGCATCGGCGCTGCTCTCGGCCCGGCATCGCGAGCGGGTACGCGGGATCGAACGGGCCCGCTCGGTGGCGTGGGATCCGCACAAGATGATGCTCCTGCCGCTCTCCGCCGGGATGGTGCTGGTCCGCAGCGAGCGCGATCTCGAGGCCGCCTATGCCCAGCGCGCGCCCTATCTCTTCCACGGTGGCGATGAATATGTCTGGGATCAGGGAGTTCGGAGTTTTGCCTGCTCGCGTCGCACCGACGTGATCAAGCTGTGGGTGGCGCTGCAGCGGTACGGGGCTGACGGAATCGGAGCGCTGTACGATTATCTCTGCGATCTGGCGGAGGCGCTGTATCACCGGATCGAAGCGCATTCCCAGTTCGTTGCACTCCACGCGCCCGAGTCGAACATTCTCTGCTTCCGCTGGGTGGGTACCCGACCACAAGGCGATGTGGAGCTCGATCGGATCAACCTGGAGCTCCGCCAGCGCTACAACGCCACCGGTGCGGGCTGGATCACCACCACGGTGCTGGAAGGCGTGAGGGTACTTCGCGTCACCATCATGAATCCGCGCACCACCGAAGCACACCTGGACCGGCTGCTCGATGGATTGAGCCAGGTTGCCGCCGGCCTTAGATGATCAAACCCTCCGATCTCGAACCGGCGCCGCTGGCCCGTGCCCAGACCATTCCATCGGCCTGGTACACCGACCCGCGATTCCTCGAGCTGGAGCGCCTGGCGATTTTCGGCTGCACCTGGCAGGGGATCGGACACGCGGCCCAGGTGGAGGAACCCGGCTGCTACTTCCTGGCGGAGGTGGCCGGCGAGCCGCTGATCGTGGTGCGCGGCAAGGATCGGGTGCTCCGCGCGTTCTACAACGTGTGCCGGCATCGGGGCGGCCCGCTGGCTTTGACGGACGGCTGCGCCAACGCGCTCCAGTGCAAGTATCACGGATGGACGTACCGGCTGGACGGGACTCTCCGCGGCGTACCGGGCATGGATCGCACCGAGTTGTTCGACCGCAGCAACTACGGGCTGATTCCGGTGCGGGTCGACTGCTGGCAGGGCCTGGTGTTCGTCAACCTCGACGCCAATGCACCGCCTCTGACGGAGGTGACGGCCGGAATCGGCGAGCGGATCGCGCCGCTGCGGCTCGACTCGCTGCGGTTTGCCCGGCGGGTGGACTACCTGGTGGAGTGCAACTGGAAAGTCTACGTCGACAACTATCTCGAGGGCTACCACGTCCCCTACGTGCATCCCGAATTGGCCAAGCTGTACGACTACCAGCAGTACACCACCTCGACATCACGATGGCACTCGCTGCAGCACAGCCCGCTCACCGGCGATAGCCTCTACTCCGCCGATGGTTCGGGCGAGGCGTTCTACTACTTCCTGTTCCCCAACTTCATGCTCAACATCCTCCCGGGGCGGCTCCAGACCAATCTCGTGCTGCCAGAGGGAGCCGACCGCTGCCGGGTGATTTTTCAGTATTTCTATGACGCTGTTGACGGGAACGGTGCCGCGGAGCGGATCGCGGCCGATCTGGCATACAGTGACGGGGTGCAGGCCGAAGACGCCGAGATCTGTGCGCTGGTACAGCGGGGACTGCGGTCGCGCTCGTACGACCGCGGGCGATTCTCGGTCCGCTACGAAGCCGGAGTGCACCACTTCCAGGAACTGCTTCGGGAACACTACCGCGCGGCGCAGTCCTAACGCGCCGCGTGCTCCTTCAGGAGATCGCCGGCGAGCTCGGCGTTGTTGTCGGTCCGCTTCATTAGGGTCACCACCCGCATCATCGCATCGGCCGGGTCCATGTTGCTGAGCTGCTGCCGGAGCAGCCGCTCCGCCTCCAGCTCATCGGGTGAGAGCAGCAGCTCCTCCTTGCGGGTGCCGCTGGCGGGAATGTCGATGGCGGGAAAGATCCGCCGTTCCGCCAGCGGCCGGCTCAGCACCAGCTCGCTGTTGCCGGTGCCCTTGAACTCCTCGAAGATCACCTGATCCATCTTGCTGCCGGTATCGACCAGAGCGGTGGCAACGATCGTGAGTGAGCCGCCGCCCTGCCGCGGGTCCACCCGGCGCGCGCTGCCGAGGAAGCGTTTCGGCTTTTCCAGCGAGGAGGCATCGAGTCCGCCCGAGAGAGTGCGGCCGGTGCCCCGCTCGGCGGCGTTGTAGGCGCGCGCCAGCCGAGTCACTGAATCCACGATCAAGACTACGTCCTGATTCTGCTCGACCAGCCGCCGGGCCCGCTCCAGCGTCAATTCCGCCAGGGCGACGTGCCGCTCGGGCGGGTTGTCGAAGCTGGACGCGATCACTTCGCCCACTCCGACCGACTCCATCTCGGTCACCTCTTCGGGGCGCTCGTCAACCAGGAGGATCATCAGGGTCGCATCGGGTGCGTTGGCTGCCACCCCGGCGGCCACGTGCTGCAGCACCGTGGTTTTCCCGGCCTTGGCAGGTGCCACCACCAGGGCGCGCTGACCCTTGCCGAATGGGCAGAGCAGATCGATGACCCGTGCGGTGTAGTCGGAGCGGGATCGCTGGGAGTCGGTGGCAAGGACGAGCTGCTCATCGGGGTAGACCGATCGAAGTCCGGTGAATTGCGGCCGGTGTCTCAGCTCTTCCGGCGGCCGGCCATTCACCGCGGTGACCCGGGTGAGGGAAGGGCCGCGGCCGCGCTGTCCTGGCGAAGTCTGCCCGGCAATTTCGTCGCCGGGGCGGAGAGAAAGCTGCTTGATGAGGCGGGCTGCTACGTGAACGTCGCCTGAGGCGGGGGCATATCCATGGTCGGCGCGGCGGAGAAAGCCGGAACCACTATCGATCAGTTCGAGAATGCCGAGGGGGTTGGTGCTCAATGACAGGATGACTCCAGTTTCAGTGAAGAATCGTGTAAACCACCAGCATGTCGGATGCCTCACCCGGCTCAGCCGACGCGTTTGGTACCAGGGCGACCAGGTAGTGGCCACCGGCGGTGGCTGCCAGTGCGATGCCGGGTCCGAACATCCGCCCGTCCAGCCGAATCCATCCATCACGGCTGGTGATGGTGCCTTCGCCGGTTGGGATCACCACCGTGGCGTTGTCACGAACCGGTACCGACACGTCAAGGAGCGGGCCATAGATCCAGGGAACCTGGCTGCGGTCAGGATCGCCCGACACCGCCTGACTGTTGCCGCTTTCGGGATCGATCGAAATCCACTGAGACGAGGGCGTGTTGTCCCGCGGGTGCGCCGGCGGTTTTCCCGCCAGGATCCGGTCTCCATTGGCCGACCAGCCGATTCTCCACCCGGCGGCTACCGGGTATCTGGTACGGCTGGCCAGCGGCTCCGTTATCGAATCGAGCTGAACCATCGCCGGCTGGGCCCATCCCAATAGCGAAGACATCCCGCTGGCCGGAAATGCTGCTGCCCGGAGCCCGCGTTCGGTGAGGTTCAGACTGTCGGCCAGTGCAGCCAATTGCGCAGCTCGTGCAGAGTCTGCCACCGAGTCGGAACTCGCACGGTCCCGAATGAGATACGCACGGCCTACCGCCAACCGTTGCCAGCTCGGGTCGGGAGCGGCGTCCCATACGCTGTCGAGCTGCACACTGCGGAGCACCGCTTCCGACGCGAAGAATACTCCGTTGGGCAAGGGGTCGTTCTCGACCGAAGCCGGGTCTTCCATCACGATGATGGCCCGGCGGTCGGGTGAAAACGCCCACCGCACCCTCGCCGCCATTCCGTGGGCGCCGTAGTTGACCCGGGTGAAGCCCGCCAGACGGGAGTGCGGTGCATCGCCTGAATCGTAGACCACCCGGATGCCGGAATCGTGTCGCGCCTTCTGCAGGGCGTCCTTCAACGCCTGGATGTATGCCAGCTGCCGGGTTGGAGCCACCTGGACGCGCCAGAGCCCGCGGCGGGCAGGCCGGACTTGCGCTGCCCACCCGGCTTTGTCCAGCGAATCGCGGAACCGGGCGGCGTTGCCGGAGTCCGAAAAGCTGCCCAACTGTACCGCGGC
>DASSTY010000098.1:0-2072 GCA_035707585.1 Gemmatimonadales bacterium | reverse complement strand
CGGCAGCAAGCGCGCCAGATCAACCAGAAGGTCGAGCGCAAAGCGTTCGCCCGCCGACCGGGTCTCTGCCGGATCCAGCCGGATCACACCCAGCCCGGCGGTGCAGAGAGAGTGCGGACGACCCGCGCGGGCTGCCCAGCGACGACCTCCAGCGGGTTCACATCGCTGGTGACGACGCTGTTGGCGCCGACCACCGCGCCGGCCCCGATTCGCACACCCGGCAGAATGATCGCACCCGCTCCGATCCAGGCGTCGTGCTCGATGGTGATGGGACCGCGCGCAACCGGCGCCACGGCGGCGATGCGGGACTGGTTGGGGTGCGAAGAGGTGACCAGAGTCACCCGAGGGGCGAAGCTGGCGCGATCGCCGATCACGATGTTACCGCGTTCGGCGAGCTCTTCCACGATGATCAGCTCGTCGGCGATGTAGACGTCGCTGCCGATCCGGTAACCGCAGGCGCGCAGCAGACGAACTCGCCAGGACGGGAAAAAGGCATTCCGGGCCCAGCGCTTGAGCACCTTCTTGCGAAGCCGCCACCAGAAGTTCACCGAATTATCCCAGGTATCGGTAGAGAACGGATCCGGCTCGCGCTACCGGGAGCGGCAGGCGCGACCAAATTCGCGCGGCCAGCGCGAGCGACCCGCGATCGCGCGAAGCGACATTAAGGCCGCCGGGAGCGGGCCAGTAATCATACGCCAGCGGGATCGGCTGTCCACCCCAGCGAACCTTGAATTCTACCAACCCGGTCTGCTCCGGCGCTGCCCGGCCCAGGTCGAAGCCGCGCTCGGCCGCGATCGCATCTCGGAGTGCCGTCCAGATCAGCAGATGATTCGGGCGTGCTGCCAGCGTGGCCGGGTCCGACGCGCCGAACCCGTAGATCCAGTCTCGTGGGCCGGTCCACACCACGATCCCCGCGGCGATTTTTCCGTCGGGCAACCGTGCCAGGTACAGCTGTGACAACCCGTGCTGCTGGAGGTCGCGACAGGCGCCCAGAAAGAACCGGCGCGGCGGAGCCGGCAGCCCGTGCTTGTGCGCAGTCCGTTCCTCGAGCTCCGCCATGGCGGTCCAGGCGTCCGCCGACTGTTCGCGGGCTACCGTCACGCCGGCCCGCTCCGCTTTCCGGATACTGCGCCTGGTGCTCCCCGGATGGAGCCGCTGCCAGACATCGGCCTCGCCTCCCTCGGCAGGGATGCGGTAGACCGAATAGTGCTGCACGCGATGGAAGCCGCTGGGCGCCGGAGCGGCTGGCGCCACTTGTTTGATCTCGACTCGCGAAATTCTCCTATTACTGGCGTAGGTTAATGCCTCGCCGGCGAGTCGCTCAGCCGTCTCGTCATCATTCGCTACCGGTCCCGCAGCGTAGCTGAATGGAAGACTGACGAGCCGGCGCGGGCCGAGCAGCGCCGGCACTTCCAATAGTGGGAGGATGCCCACGACTTCGTCGCCGCGCCTCGCCTCGAGGTAGACCGGGCGGAGTCGAAATATGCCGGCCAGCGCCGCGATCCATCGTGGCTGGTGATAGAACAGCCCTCGCCGATCGGCGAGCTCCTGCCACCCGGTGCCGGGCGCGTCAGCGGCCGTGACGCTCAGTGATGTCGGCATACAATTCGAGAAATCGTGCGATCGCCTGGTGCTGGCCGTAGACCGCCTGGACCGCGGTCTGGCCCTGGGCGGTGAGACGGCTGCGGAGCGCCGAGTCAGTCAGAATGAGCGCTAATTTATCGGCCAGGTCGCTGTCATCGCCGTCCTGCGCGAGGAGGCCGGTCTCTCCGTCCCGAATCACCTCCGGGATCCCGCCGGCCGGAGTACCGACGACGGCAGAGCCCGCGAGCAGCGCTTCTACCAGCGTGAGACCGAGCCCTTCCGCCTGCCCCCGACTCGGCAGCACGGTCACGGTGGCGGCGCCGTACTCGGCGGGCATCCGATCCTGCGGAAGGAAGCCTGACCAGCTCACGTGATCGCTGACGCCGAGTTGATCGGCCAGAGCACGGAGCGATGCGTCAGCAGGCCCTTCGCCGAGGATTCGGAGCTGGAATGGCAGGTTGCGATCCCGCAGCCGGGCCGCAGCGCGA
>DASSTY010000097.1:0-5434 GCA_035707585.1 Gemmatimonadales bacterium | reverse complement strand
TGACGCGCGATGAAAACCCAGCGGCCATCCCGCAGCTGCCAGATATTGGTGTAGCGGCGATGCGAAATCGTATCGTCTGGTGGATCGGTAACCCGGTCGTTGCCCATTACGATAACCGTGTCTCCGTAGCGCGCCATCGTTTCGATCTCGGCGGTGTAGGAGGTGTGCCGGATCCGGCCGGCGCGGAGGGCACCGAGCAACCGGGGCTTGTCGTTCACCATGTTGAGCGGCGAGTTGACCAGGAAATCGTCGGGGAAGATCCGGTCGAGCGCGTCGAGATCGACTCGGAAAAAGGCCTCGAGGGCCTCGCGCTCGAGGGCGCGAATGTCACCCTGCCAGGTGGCGGCTGCGGAGTCAGGGAGCGGAGCAACTGAGGCCTGGGTCATCGTGGATCTCGCGTAAATGGCGGCTCACGTACAGCAGATCTGCCAGACTTTCGACGCAGGAGTCAAACAAAAGGTTTCAGCGCCGCGCCGGCACCAATGGCTCCGCCGTGATCACCACCGTGGCGGCAAGCATGGCAACCGGATCCATGGCGCCGACCGCCACCAGCGCCACCATCAGATTCCCGCAGCAGAGACAGGAGCGCACGCCCAGCTGCACGCCATGCCAGAGCGCAGAGTGCACGCCGATGCGCCTCCATTCCCCGGACTCATGCTGGGCCCGGCAGTGTGCCAGTTGATGTCGCTTCCACGCGGAGAGCTGCACCGCCCCGGCCAGGAGCAGCAGCGTCCATCGCAGCGGCGGAGTCATCCGGGCGGCGAGCCAGCAGAGAACGAGTCCGGCCGCCGCCCAGAATGTCAGATAGCCCAGCATTGCGACGAACGTCAATCCGTGCCGGCGAAGGCCGCGTGCGCCCGGCATCGATCGGCGGTATCGCGCGAGGAGCGGGATGAGCGGCGGAATCATCATCGCGACCATCATGGCCGTCCCCATCACCAGCGACTGGGCCGCGCTCATCCCCGACATCGTCAATCCTCGTACTGGTCGCGGCGCCGGAGCCAGTACATCCCGCGCTGCCCCTCTTCGTCCCGCCCTTTGGGAGTGAGATCGATGTAGTTGTAGGCGCCGTTGAGGATGTCGATTCCGCGCGAGTAGGTCGAGTAGGTGTGGTAGATGTTGCCGTCGGGATCGCGGTAGAACACGCTCACTCCCGGCATGTCTTCGCCCACGCCGTTGATCGTGCCGTAGTTGTAGCCGGCGGTGCCCGCCTCGATCGTCTCCGGTTTGAACGACACACCGAAGTCGTAGTTGAAGTCGCTGTCGCCCGACGAGACCCACTTGAAGGTCCAGCCCATCCGCTTGGCGTAGGCGTCGAGCTTGGCGAGCGGCGCGCGGGAAATCGCCAGGAGAGTGGTGTCGCGGTGCGCCAAGTGGACGTCGATGCCGTTGAAGTTGTCGGCCCAGAAGGAGCAGCCGACGCAGGCCTCTTCGGCCCCCGGCCGGAACATCAGGTGATACACCACCAGTTGACTGCGCCCGGCGAACAGGTCGGCCAGGCTTTCCCTGCCCTCGGGGCCGTCAAAGACGTATTCCTTGGTGACCGGCTCCCACGGGAGCTCGCGGCGCTGCCGGCTCAGCTCATCGCGCAGGCGGGTGAATTCCTTTTCCTTCTGAAGAAAGGCGACCCGCTCGGCGATCCATTTGTCGTGGGACACGATGCGGGGGGTCTGGATGGTGGAGACTGGGGCTGCCATTGCGTCCTCCTTGCGGATTGGATAACATTCTACCGTTCGGTTGAGGATAATATTCAACCGCTTAGTTGAATACGCAACCCCCGGGAGCCCATGCTCGACCAAGTCTATGGTGCTATTGCAGATCCGACTCGTCGAGAGATCCTCCGGATCCTGGCGGAGGGGGAAACCAACGTCGGCAGTCTGTCGGAGCGCTTCCCCATTTCGCTCAACGGGGTGTCCAAGCACATCAAGGTTCTGGAGCGGGCCGGGCTGGTGGAACGCACCGTTCAGGGGCGGGAACACCGGCTTCGTCTCAACGCCGAGCCGCTGCGGGAGGCAGCCATGTGGCTGGAACACTACCGGGCGTTCTGGGGCGAGCGGCTCGAGGCGCTGGAAGCGTATCTGCTGAAGCGGGAAGAACAGGCGAAGACCAAGCAGGCCAACAATCAGCCCAGGGACCACCGATGAGCGTGACCGACAACGCACCGGTACTGGTAGTGCGCAAACAGATCGCCGTCCCGCGGGAGCGAGTGTTCGCCGCGTGGCTCGATTCCGAGAGCCTGGCGCAGTGGATGCGGCCGAGGAGTTTCGGGAATTCAGTCGTCGTGGTGGACGCGCGAGTGGGCGGCAGCTATCGGATCAGCATGGTCGGACCGGACCGCATGGTAGAGCATTGGGGCGAATACCTGGCCATCGAACCGCCATCGCTGCTCCGGTTCACCTGGGCGTCGCCGAGCACCGACGAGCAGGCCACCGAGGTGACGGTGGAGTTTTTCGAAAAAGGATCGGGAACCGAGCTGGTGCTGACCCACCGCGGCCTGCCGCAGAAGGCGGTGGAGGGACACCGGAAGGGGTGGACCGAGATTCTGGGGCTGCTGGGGGAGGTGGTCGAGGGGGAGTGAGAAGCGAGAAACGGGAAGCGGGAAGCGGGAAGCGGGAAACGGGAAGCGAGAAACGAGAAGGGGGAAGCGGGAAACGGGAAGCGGGGCGTCGGGGTCGGCGCTTTCGCTTTATGTCGGCGGCTGAGAGCCGCCACTCGGCTTGGACGAAGCGCCTACGGCGCTTTCGGTGACACAGGGTGGGAGGACTGCGTTTCGGGGTGCCGGGGCGCGTTGAACTGAGCAGAGACTTCGGTCTGAGCCGGGCAGATTGGGGCGATGCGCCACCGGCTCTATTTCCATATCGTGTGGACCACCCGGGATCGCCTTCCGCTCATCGACGGGCCCGCGGCGACGTTGATCGCGCGCATCGCGCGGCAAGCGGCTCGGCAGGAGCGCGGCCGTTTGCTCGACATCGGAATCGTGGCAACGCACGTGCACGCGCTGGTGGCGTTGCATCCGCTGAGCCTGATCCCGCGGATGCTGCAGCGGATGAAAGGCGCCAGCAGCCATCTCATCAACCGCGAGCGCCGGCCCGCCAACGCCAGCCTGCTCCACTGGGATTCAGGCTACAACATCGAAACTGTCAGCCCGCAGTCGCTGAACGCAGCGCGCCGATACGTGCGCAACCAGCCGAGGCATCATCCCGGCGACGCCATCCCCGATTGGAGTCCACCACACCTCGGCACAGAAGCACTCCGCTAAACTCGCCGCACGGCGCACACCGCCAAAGCGCCGTAGGCGCTTCGTCCAAGCCGAGTGGCGGCTCTCAGCCGCCGAAATAACGACGCCGCCGCAAGCCGCCGACGCAGGCCGCCGACATAAGCACCCCGACGCCCCGCATCTCACCCCCCGCTTCCCACTTCCCGTTTCCCGTTTCCCGCTTCTCGCTTCCCGTTTCCCGTTTCCCGCTTCTCGCTTCTCGTTTCCCGCTTCTCGCTTCTCACTCCCCCTCGACCATCTCCCCCGCCAGCCCCATCGCCGGAAACAGGTCGCTCCGCACGAAGCTCACCTTGCTTGCGATCGCGGTCCCGCTGCGATCGAGCGTAGCGACCGTGAGCGCCAGCGCGCGGTAGGGCCCCCGCGGCTCTTCCCGGCAATATTCGGCGAATGCCAGTGCGCCGTTGAGTGAGGTCGGGAGAATCCGGAAGACCCCCGGCTTTGGGCGTCCGCCCCACACCGGATAGCCGGCGTAGACCGTTCGCAGCGCCGCCCGGCCGGCGAACCACGCCGACCAGGGCGGCATCGCGTGGGTGGCCTCTTCGGTCAGCATGCCGACGATCTCATCGATGTCGCCCGCTTCCCACGCGCGCACGTAGCGGTCGGCCATCGCAGCTCTGGCGCTGTCGAGCGCGGCGCCCTCGGGTTCGTCGTCTGCCTCACCGCGTTGCTGTTCGAGGGTGGCGCGGGCTCGCTGGAGCGCGCTGTTGACCCCCGCCACCGATGTATCGAGCGTGGAAGCGACCTCGGCAGCCGACCAGTCCAGGACATCACGCAGCAGCAGCACCGCCCTCTGGCGCGGCGGCAGCAGCTGGAGCGCCCGCACGAAAGCGAGTCGCACGCTCTCCCGCGATTCCAGCTCCGACGCCGGGTCGGAACTTGTGACCAGCGCGTCAGGGTACGGTTCCAGCCACGGCAGATCGTGATGCTGTTCGCCGAGCCCCAGCTCCGGGCTGCGCGGGCCGCCGAGATCCTGCGGGAGGATGCGCCGGCGGCGGGTACGCAGTGCATCCAGCGTTGTGTTGGTGACCACCCGGTACATCCAGGTACGGAACGTTGCGCGTCGGTCGAACCGTCCCAGTGCGCGCCACGCCTTGAGCCGGGCATCCTGGAGCACATCTTCCGCGTCGTGGAACGAACCCAGCATCCGGTAGCAGAACCGATGGAGCTCGCCCGCCAGCGGCTCCACCAGTTGTCCGAATGCTTCATCGCTGCCAGCCGCCGCGGCGGCGACCAGGGCGCCCTCGTCCATTCGATGCTCCAGATTGACCGATGAGTTTACAGCGCCGCCGGCGTCTACCCAAATGAGGACCGGTCAGCAGCGGGCCGGTAGGTTCGGACCACGAGGATGTTCGTACTTGCCAGAATGCTCGGTGCCCTGCAAATCTGTCAGTTAACCCTTTCCGGGGAAAGACCATGTCGACCTTGAGCGCAGACGCAGTCTCCCCCACCGCTCCGTCGCGGCGGGCTGTGCTGGCCGGGCGAATCCTGAGCGGCCTGGCGATTCTGTTCATGCTGTTCGATACGGCCATCCATTTCATGGCCCCCGCGCCGGTCACCGCGGCGTTCGAGCGGCTGGGATACTCGGCCAGTCTGGCGCGGCCGATCGCCGTTATCGAACTCGTCTGCCTCATTCTCTATGCCGTGCCGCGCACCGCGCCACTCGGCGCCGTGCTGCTCACCGGCTATCTCGGCGGCGCCGTCGCCACCCAGTTGCGCGCCGGCAGCTCGCTGTTCGGCGAGACGCTGTTCCCGATATATGTCGGGATCGTGGTGTGGCTCGGGCTCGCGCTACGGGATGAGCGCGTCCGCCGGGCCCTGGGCGCCCGCAGGAGCCGGTGAGCGTCATCAGGAGCAACAGGCCTTTTCATTCCAGGAAACCATCACAGAGGAGTACACATGTCAGGCCAGATCGTTCACATCGAAATCCCCGCCGACGATACCGGAGCGGTGCAGAAGTTCTGGGGCGGGCTGTTCGGCTGGAAGTTCAACGCCGTGCCGGGGCCGTCCGAGTATCACATGACGCAGATTGGCGAGCAGCAGGGCCTCGCGATCACCAACATGGAGCCGGGCAAGCGGGGTACGCGGTCGTACTTCCTGGTCGACGACATCAAGGCCGCTGCGCGCCGGGTCGGCGAGCTCGGCGGCAAAGCCAACCCG
>DASSTY010000096.1:0-2801 GCA_035707585.1 Gemmatimonadales bacterium | reverse complement strand
GCGTCCTGTTCGATGGGCCGGTCGAGATCGCGAATCTGTCCGTCCACCCGGGCGGCGATGGCGGCGCGCGCCAGGCCGGGGCCGATCGCCTCCGCCAACTGGCGCGGGGTGCTGCCTCGCGGCATTTCGCGCACGCTGCCGTCGGGGAGGGTGAGCCTGATGCTGCTCATGGGGCCGCCTCGTGCCCGGCGACGGGCGCCAGCGGCACCGCCTTTGGCGCGAGCCAGATGCTCAGGCCGATTCCGATGAGGATGATGGCTGCGATGCCGATCCAGCGCGCCAGCACCGCGCCGGTCACTTCATTTCGTTCGTCCGCCATAGGTCCGATTCAAGGAGAAAACGCCGCCCTGCGATTCGCCGTGGGAAGGTGTTAAGTTAAACGCGCCACAGAACTTTACGTAAGAGGACAGGGACGTGCGCCAGGATCGCGATTCGGCCGGTGAGATCATCCTTTGGGGCGCGCTCGGCGCCGGTGTCGGGCTGGTCGCCGGCACGGTGTTGAGTGAATGGCTGGGCGACGTCAATCGCGGCCGGCTCAGGCGTGCCGCGAGACGGCTGCAGGAACGGCCCGCCCGCTCCATCAGCCCGGCAGCCGGCGCCCGCGCTGCCGAAGCCGCGCTGGCCGATGATGCGCGCCTGGCGCCGCTCGGCATCCAGGTCCGGGCGCTCCGCGCCGACGCCGTGGAACTTCGCGGCTGGGTTCCCGACCGCGCCAGCCGAGCGCTCGCCGCGCGGGTAGTGCGCGCAGTGCCCGGCATCGAAAACGTGGTTAACAGCATTCTGGTTCGCGGCGAGGACGATCGTTCGGTCCTCCCTATCCAGCGCGACCAGCCGGCATGAGCGAGCCGCTCGCCCCACAGTACAATCCCGCCGCGATCGAGACCGACCTCTACCGGTGGTGGCGCGAGCGCGGGCTGTTCACCCCCCGCCCCGACACCGGACGCCCCACCTACGTCGTCATGATGCCGCCGCCCAATGTGACCGCCCAACTCCACATGGGTCACGGGCTCAACAACACCGTGCAGGATGTGCTGGTTCGTTTCGAGCGGATGCGGGGGCACGAAGTGCTCTGGCTTCCCGGCACCGACCACGCCGGGATCGCAACCCAGAACGTGGTGGAGCGGCTCCTGGCCAAGGAAGGGCGCACCCGGTTCGACCTGGGCCGCGAGGCCTTCGTGGAGCGGGTTGCGGCGTATGTGGCCGAGACCGGCGCCACTATTCTCAAGCAACTTGAAGCGATTGGCGCAAGTGCTGACTGGTCGCGCACTTACTTTACGCTAGACGAAGGCCTTTCCAGGGCTGTGCGCGAAGTCTTCGTGCGGCTCTACGACGAAGGGCTGATCTATCGCGGGCACTACATTATCAACTGGTGCCCCCGCTGTCTTACCGCGCTCTCCAACGAAGAAGCGGAGAAGCAGGAGCAGGATGGTCACCTCTGGCATCTTCGCTACCCGCTCGCGTCCGGCGGGCACCTCACCGTCGCCACGACCCGGCCCGAAACGATGCTGGGCGACACCGCCGTCGCGGTGCACCCCGATGATCCCCGCTACCAGTCGCTGATCGGCACCGAGGTGCTGCTGCCGCTGGTGGATCGCCGGATTCCGATCGTGGCCGATGCCGCGGTGGATCCGGCGTTCGGATCGGGCGCGGTGAAAGTGACGCCGGCGCACGACCCCACCGACTTTGAAATCGGCCGGCGGCACAATCTGCCGGTCATCGACGTGATGACCCCCGACGCCCGCATGGCGCTGACTGTGCCGGAGCGGTTCCAGGGACTCGACCGCTACGACGCACGCGCAAAGGTGGTCGAGGAGTTCGAGGCGCTGGGGCTGCTGGAGCGGGTGGAGCCGCATCGGCACGCAGTGGGTCACTGCTACCGCTGCGACACAGTAGTGGAGCCGCGGCTCTCCGAGCAGTGGTTCGTTCGGATGGCCCCGCTGGCCGAACCAGCGCTGGAGGCGTACCGCACCGGAGCGGTGCGATTCCTCCCTGAGCGTCGCGGTGACGAGTATGCCCAGTGGATGGAGAACATCCGTGACTGGTGCATCTCCCGCCAGCTCTGGTGGGGCCATCGGATTCCGGTCTGGTATTGCCAGAACGAACGCTGCGGCGGCATGCATGTGAGCCGCACCGATCTGGAGGCGTGTCCCGATTGCGGCGGCGCGGTGCGTCAGGACGAAGATGTGCTCGATACCTGGTTCTCCTCCTGGCTGGTTCCGTTCAGCAGTCTCGGCTGGCCCGACGACACCGCCGATCTCAGGACGTTCTACCCCGGCGACACGCTGGTCACCGCGCCCGAGATCCTCTTCTTCTGGGTGGCCCGGATGATCATGTCCGGACTCCATTTCATGGGAGAGGTGCCGTTCCACACGGTCTATCTCCACGGCACCGTGCGCGACACCCTGCATCGCAAGATGTCCAAGTCGCTGGGCAACGGAATCGATCCGCTGGAGGTGGTGCAGCGCTACGGCGCCGACGCGCTCCGGTTCCAGATGGTGAGCGGAATGGCGGTGGGCACCGACGTGATTCTGGATCCCAATGACCTGGAGACGTCGTTCGCGGCCGGCCGCAACTTCGCCAACAAGATCTGGAACATGGGGCGCTTTCTGCTCGGCAACCTCGACGGTCCGCCCAGGCCGCTGGCGGGCCGAGGAGACGAGGTGGTCGGGGCTGATGAGTTGACGCTGGCCGACCAGTGGATCATCGGGCGGTGCGAAACCACCGTGCGGGAGGCGACCGCCGCCTACGAGCGCTTCCGGCTGAACGACGCCGCCACCGCGGTATACCATTTCTTCTGGAGC
>DASSTY010000095.1:0-5300 GCA_035707585.1 Gemmatimonadales bacterium | reverse complement strand
GGCGCGCCGAGCCAGAGCACGCCACCCTGACCGACGAGCCATTCCCACGCGGCGGCGAACGCCGGATCGAGCCGGCCGGCAAACCAGGCGGCTCCCACGATCTCCGCGCGCTCCAGCGGCTGCGTCGCGAGCCGCCAGATGCCGCGCGATGCGACCAATCGTGCCCCGTGATCACTCCCGGCGAAGAGCGGGTGCGCGCCGAGTGCGGCGAGACCGACCGGCGCCTCCGGTCCGGCGGCATCGAACTGCACCAGCTTCGCGCCGCTGGCGTTGACCGCGTGGCCGGTGAGCAGCAAACGACCACCGCCCTCCAGCCACGTGACAAGCTGGAGAGCGGTGATATCGGTGCGGTCTTGCAGCCAGAGCACATCGGTGGCATCGAGAGCCACTGCTTCGAGCGATTGCGCCGCGCGCGCGCTCACCGCCGGAGACTGTTCCAGCCACGCTGCCCACTGCTCGGCAGAGGGCGCGGGTCCGACTATCGCTGCCCGGCGCATGCCGGCGCTCGGAACGTTGTTCTAGCCGCGGGCGCGCTGATACCGCTCCGCCACGTCGGACCAGTTCACCACGTTCCACCAGGCGGCCAGGTAGTCGGGGCGCCGATTCTGGTATTTCAGGTAGTAGGCGTGTTCCCAGACGTCGACGCCAAGGATCGGGTGCTTCCCTTCGCTGACGGGCGTGTCCTGGTTGGGCGTGCTTTCAACTGCCAGCTTCCCGTCCTTGCCCACGACCAGCCAGGCCCAGCCGCTGCCGAACCGCGCGCCGCCCGCCTTGTTCATCTGTTCCTTGAGCTGCGACACGCCGCCGAAGGTGCTCTGAATCGCTTCGGCCAGCTTGCCGTCCGGCTCGGACGCGCCGCCCGGCCGCATCATCTCCCAGAACATCGAGTGATTGATGTGGCCGCCGCCGTTGTTGCGCACAGCGGTGCGGATGTCTTCGGGAATGGCGGAGAGGTTGCTCATCAGATCCTGGAGCGATTTGCTGCCGAGCTCCGGATGCTTCTCGATGGCGGCGTTGAGGTTGTTGACGTACGCCTGGTGGTGCTTGTCGTGATGAATCCGCATCGTCTGTTCGTCGATGTACGGCTCCAGCGCGTTGTAGGCGTATGGCAGAGGGGGAAGGGTGAAGGCCATGACGACAGCTCCTGCTGAAGATACCCGCTTGTCTGTGAACGACTTACCGAAACGCAGCGACAATATGCCGGGACTCGGCCGATCGGTCAACGCCGATTCACGCCGCCTGATCTGCCTCCTGGAGTGGTGATGGCGCCAACCGAAGCCGCGGCACCGAACAGGCCCACGCCGTGGCCGCGATCGCTGCGCAGGTTAGCACAGCATATACCACCTGGCTGCGAAGCAATCCGTCGAGCACCAGCAGTGCGCCCCACGCGGGCACCAGCCACAAGAGACGGATCACCAGCGGCGGCAGCGCAACCGGCAGACGGAACCAGTCGCGCCATCCCGCCACGAAGCACGCAGCCAGCAGCCAGACCGCGCCGCTGGCACCTTCACCCGCTCCGCTGGCCGCGCCCATCAGTGCGAGTCCGACCAGAGCAAACCGGGGCCGGCGCAGCGCCGCCGCGACGGCGACGCTCAGCAGCGCGATCGGATCGAGCAGACCCTGCCAGTGCAGCAGTCCATCGAGCAATGCGGGGACAGCGATGCGAAGGAGCAGCGCGCCGCCGATCGGCGCCAGGACAATACCCGGCACCCAGCGGTGAATTGGCCAGAGTGCCAAAAACGGAATCGCCGCGACGGAGAGCAGCAGCACCAGCAGGGTTTCTGCCGCGGGGCTGAACGGACCCTGGGGCAGTTGGCTCAGATCGAGCCCGGTGGGCCGTGCGATGGCGGTCATCAACCAGCCGGCGAGCAGCAGCGCCACGCCGGATACAACCGGCAGCAGCGGCACTCGCGAGCCGCCCCGGCGGATCAGGAGCACCTGCCCGGCCAGCGCCGCGAGGAGCGCGCCACCCAGCACCAGTTCGAGGTGTTGCGCCGCGATGGCGAGGAGCCCACCGACGACTACCGCACCGGCCAGAATTAGCTCGCTGCGCCGCCACTCGCCGCGCTCCACCGGAAGGGGCGCCGATCCGAGCACCCGCTCGGTGAGCCACCGAATCAGCGTGCCGAGCAGGAAAAGCCGCGCGATCCAGTAGAGGGCCAGCGCGCCGGCCAGGATCAGCCCGGCTGCGGTGATTGTCGGAACGACGCGCGGCAATACCAGCGGCCACGCCGTCCAGGCCAGCGCCGCCAGCGTTGCCGCCAGCACGGCGGCGCCGGCGCGATCATCGATTCGCCGGCTCGCGGCCGCAACCACTATGGCGGCGAGTATCAGCAGAGCGCCGAGCAGCAGGAGCCCCACCGTTCCCGCGGTAAACGAGAGCGGCGCCGATGCCACCGTGATGTGGGGAGCGAGGGCTCCGAGCGGCACCGGCCCCAGATCGACCCGGAGAGTGGCCGCACCGAGCGCCAGCGCCACCGTGCCCAGGATCGCGACAGCGCGGGCCCGACCGCGGTCGAGGAGCACGGCGCCGAGGAGGAACCCCACCAGGAGCTGGCGAAGTGTGAAGGACGCCATGGCGGAAGAAGATAACGGCAAATTATCTTGCGGCGGGACCGGGATGGACCCGGCCAGTCACCGGCCGCCGTCATGCGGCCATTTACCGGGAGAAGTATTCAGTGCAGACGATCGTGCGACGCCTGGTTGGCGGCGCATTGGTCGGCAGTCTGATGCTGCCGCCGATGCTCAGCTTCCATGCCCATCTCACCCACAGCCTTCCCGCAGCCGATTCCACCGTCGCCACCGCCCCATCGGCGATCAAGTTGTGGTTTTCGGAGAGCCCTGAGCGGGCGGTTTCGCGGATCGAGCTGATGAGCGCCGACAGCACCCGCACCACCCTCAAGCTGGCGCCCGCCACAGCCGATACGCTTCTCATCGCCGGACAGGTTGCCGGCGCGCTCAAGCCGGGGACGTACACCGTGATCTGGCGGACTTCGTCGGACGACGGTCACCCGGTGCGCGGGCGGTTCAAGTTCACCTACGCACCCGGCAGCTCCGCGGGCGCCAAGCGCTGAGGCGATGCCGCCGGTAGACGGCGGAGCCGTCGCCCGCTGGCTCTGGTACGCCGGCATCTTTGCCGCTGTAGGTGCCGCGGTCATTCGGCTGGTGGTGTACCGCGGCACCCGCGCCGCGCCGGATGCGGCAGCGGTCCGAGACTCGGCCGCGCGTGCCGCGCGCAAGCTGGGCTTCCTGGGGTGCGGCCTCATCCTCGCAGCCGAAGCGCTGCGGCTCTACTTTCACGCCCGCGGGTTTCTCGATCCGGACGAAGCGCTTTCTGCCAGTCTGGTTCATCAGATACTGCGCGGAACCGCGTGGGGCACCGGCTGGTCGGCTCAGGTCTACGTTACGCTGCTGCTCGGCATCGGCCTGCTGCTGACGCGCCGGCGCGGCCGCCTGGGATGGACGCTGTCGGCCGTGGCGGCTGCCGGCGTCGCGGTCACGGCGCCGCTCACCGGCCACGCCATGGCAAGCCCGTGGCCGGTATCCATCGCACTCCCGCTCCAGGCATTTCACATTCTGGCCGGCAGTCTCTGGCTCGGCACCCTCTTCGGGCTGGTCGTTGCGGGCTTCACCGCGGTGCGAAGCGCAGCGCCGGAACACCGCACCGCCGTGCTGGCCGGCGTGGTGAACACCTTCTCTCCGCTGGCGCTCACCGCCGCCGGATGCGCCATCCTCGCAGGCGTGATCCTGGCTCGTGGCTACGTCGGATCCTGGGCGGCGCTAGCCGGCAGCGAGTACGGCCGAACACTTCTCATCAAGATTGCGGTGCTGCTGCTGGTGCTCGCGCTGGGAGCGTACAACTGGCGGCGAATGCGGCCGCGGATGGGCGACCCGGCTACCGCGCGGCTGCTCCGGCGGAGTGCCACGACCGAGCTGGCACTGGGTGCTCTGCTGCTGGCGGTGACCGCGGCGCTTTCGGCGTTGCCGGCGCCCAATATGTAGGGTCTCAAGGGAGACGCCCGGTGTCGCAGGCAGACGGAAGCATTCGGATTGCGGAGGAACCATTCACGGCACTCGCGGAGCTGGCGCGAGTGCCGATTGCGTTCACGGTAGATCGAATTGCGGTAGCGCACGGCGCCGGTGCGGGCGGATTTTCGCTCACCGAGCGGCGGGAAGACCGCCCCTGGATCAAGGATTATGACGCACTCGCAGGCCAGGGCCCGCTGTCATGGCCGGCGCGATTCGACCTCTCTCGCTGGAAACTGCTGCTGGCTCGGCGCGAGCGCCGCTGCATCGGCGGAGCGACTCTGGCTCTCAAGACGCCAGGGCTGGAGATGCTGGAGGGCCGCGACGACGTCGCCGTGCTCTGGGACATCCGGGTCGAGCCGGAGTCTCGCCATGGCGGCGTGGGAACCGCGCTCTTCGCTGCGGCGGAGCAGCTTGCGATCGACTCGGGCGCTCGGCTGCTTCGGATCGAAACTCAGGACATCAACTGGCCCGGGTGCCGCTTCTATGGCCGGATGGGATGCGAACTGCGGTCGGCCAATCGGTTCGCCTACCCGCAATTCCCCGGTGAGACGCAATTGATCTGGGAGAAGGAGCTCGGCGCACCGAGCCGGTGAGGATGGAGCGTACCGGGCTCGAACCGGTGACCCCCTGCTTGCAAAGCAGGTGCTCTCCCAACTGAGCTAACGCCCCTCGGCGCCGGCGATCACACCGCGCGCGGGCCGTAGAATAACCATCCGGGCCTTTCCCGCCAAGCGGTCCGGGCCGCTGGCCGCGCCAGAACGCTCATGCGGCTGTCATGATCTTCTCATTTGGCGGTGACGAGGGAGTCAGGTTCAGGTGCTACCGTGGAATCGACCCTCACGGGAGCGCCGCCATGTTCGATCAGCTACTCGAGTCGGAAGGTCACCATCGGCAGCCGCTCGGCGCCGCAGCTCTGGCGCTGGTGCTCCACGGCGCAGTGCTCGGTGCGGTATTGCACCACCCTCCCGCGGCAGTAACCACACCGCCGACCGCGATCACCATTCTTCCACTGCCATCCTCGCCGCAGAACCGTGCTGACGCTCCCAGGCCACCGGCCGGTGTGGTACAGCAGGACCCCATTCCGATTTTCGGGCCGCCCGACATACCACCGGCGCTTCCGCCGGTGAACATCGCACGCCAGCCGTTCGATCCGCGGCAGTTTCTCGACGCTGGTCAGGGACCGGCTGCGCCGGACCTGAACCGATCAATCGGTGCCGGCGGCTCAATCGATCGTATCGTCGCTACCGAAGCCGCCGACGAAGCACCGGTGC
>DASSTY010000094.1:0-3037 GCA_035707585.1 Gemmatimonadales bacterium | reverse complement strand
TGGCCTTCGAGTCCGCGATCTTCAATCCACAACCGCACGTCGCCGCCGGTGATTGGCGGCGGATCCTGCCAATCCTGTGCGGTTACTGCGGTCACGTGAAAGCTCCGCCGCGAGAGCAAGCGAGTTCCGGTATTATAGATTGTGCGCTGATGGGCGCTGTCTGGCGTCACGAACACGCGGCCATGCGGCCGAAGGCGGTCAGCCCCGATCTGCGAGTCAACACTGGGACACGATTTGATTGCAATCGGTTTCGGCGTCTGCCCCGACAGTGGTGCCGCACTGAGGCCGAGACCGAACGAGACTAACGCCGCCTTCACGATTCTGTGTGTCAGGGAGAACTCCATTCAGCACTCCTGATCGAGGATCTCCTGCACCACCCGCCGCACCTGCCCGCTGTTCATCATGAATGTGTGCGACACCGGCAATTCGACGAGCGCGGCATCATTGCCGGCCAGCCGAGCTTCGTCCACCGCCACCATCCCGTCGTTGGGCGCGGCGCCAAAGAGGTTGAACGGGCCGGGCCAGGATTTCGTACCGGCGATCACCGTGATCGGAATCGCCGGGCGCGGCAGGGCGGCAAAGAACTTCGGCTCCGTCAGCAACTGGCCGCACTCGCCGTTCACCAGGCGATAGGGCCACCATCGATGGAAGCGGCATGCCATGCGCGAGGGCCGATTGGGCGTCCCCAGCAGAATGAGGTGCCGCGGAAGCGGGCACTCAGCGGGCCACTGGTCGAGCGCGGACCGCGCCAGGATCCCGCCCAGCGAGTGGGCGACGATCGCATACGGCTCCCCGCCGAGAGCCGCTTTCACCAGCCGTTTCCGTAATCGTGCCACGATGCCGGCGTAGGACTCAAATGCCGCAGCATATCCCATCAGCTCAGGGCGATAGCCGGCCCGCCGAAGCTCGCGGGCGAAGCGCAGCATCGAGAGCGGCGTGCGCGCCATGCCGTGAATCAGGAAGACACGCATAGGCACTGGCGGCAGTAGCACATAAGTGCTACTTTAGAACATCCCCGGCTGGGAGGTATTGAGTGATTCGCGAACTGAAGCTCCGCCAGGTGGGTGGCTCGATCGGAGCCACGCTCCCGAAGGACATGGCCGAGCGGCTGCGCCTGGCGCCGGGTGATCGCGTGCTGGCGGTCGAAACGGACCAGGGCATCCTGCTCACCCCGTACGATCCGGACACCGAGCGCGCGCTCGACATCGCGGCGCGTGCGGCGAAGAAGTACCGCTCGGCGCTCCGCAAGCTCGCCGAATAACCTGACCGATGCCGCGCCGGCCGCGCCGCGACGAACCCGTCTGGGTCAGCCGCCTGGTTCTGGACACGGTTCACCTGGATCAGCTCCGGGAGCACGGGGGCCGTACGGGCGTTCGTGATGAGAATACCCTCGAGGCCGTCCTCGCGCGCCCCCGACAGCGCTACCATTACGAACCCCTGAGCGATGCAGCAACTCTTGCCGCCGCGTACGGCTGGGGGCTGGTCACGAGTCACCCCTATAGCGACGGGAACAAGCGCACCGCGTTCCTCGCAATGGTCGTTTTTCTCGGCCTGAATGGGTACCAGCTCGAGGCCACCCAGGAAGGTGTAGTGGCCACGATGGTTTCCGCCGCCGCTGGCCAGCCAACCGAAGCCGAACTCGCCGACTGGCTCCGCCAGCACCTGGGCAAGGCGGTTCGTCAGCGGCGATGACGGGGTTCACACCCACACGTCATTGGGCGCGGTCCGCTCGCCGCCGGTCTCTCCAGTGTTGCGGACCCCGCGGGGCTCGATCAGCAGGAGCTTGACCTCACTCTCCGCAAATGGCTTGTGCTCAACTCCCCGGGGCACGACGAACAATTCACCGGCGCGGAGTTGAACGAAGCCGTCCCGGAAATCGATTCGCAGGACGCCTTCCAGCACCAGAAACGCCTCGTCGGTGTCCCTGTGCGCGTGCCAGATGAAATCCCCCTCCAGCCGTGCGATCTTGAACTGGTAGTCGTTCAGCTCCGCGACCACTCGGGGCTGCCACTGCTCTGTGAGGAGCGCCAGCTTTTCGGCGAGGTTGATTGGGTGGTAGTTCATCGAGCCTCCAAGATCACGAGGGGGCCGGGTCAGAGCTGGTAGCGAAGATGCAAGCACTCGATGCCGAAACCTTGGCGGAAGTAGAATCGGTGGGCCCGCTCGCGAGTGAGGCGCGAAATCAGTTGAATTTCGCGGCACCCCTCTCGCCGTGCTTCCGACTTAAGCCAGTCCAGCAGCCGCGCCCCATACCCGTGGGACCGGGCCCGTTCGTCGGCAACCAGGTCGTCGATATAGAGGAGGCGGCCACAGTAGAGCATGTGCATAAATCGATAGCCCGCCACCGCTCGGACTTCACCGTCGTCGCTCAGAGCAACCAACCGGTAGCCATCGCTGGTCATCAGCCGCCGAACCCCGGTGACATACTCCTCGCGGACCAGATCGGGGCGGAGCTGCCGCATGACGTCGAACGTCGCCGCGATCTGCTGGTCCGATTCCGCTGGTGTGATCTGCATCCGTTCCGTTCTCGGAGTGGTGGTATGACAGACAGTCGTGCTTGGTCGACCGGGTGCGCTCCTGCAACTCGAACCGCCCCGCCGCGCTCGCTTCTTACCGCAGCCGCCGCTCGAACAGGTCATCCGGCGGCGCGAACCCGTGGCGCTGATACAGCCGGCGGCTGGCCTCCGTGGGCCAGAGGATCACCGCATCGAGCTTCTCGGCCTCGCAATATCTCAAACCGGCGTCGACCAGCTGCGACCCGATACCCGCGCCGCGCCGGGTTGGCACGACGTAGACGCTGCTGATGTAGCCGTGGCACTCCGCCTCATCCACCGGGTTGGGGATCTTCTCCATCAACTGCAGCCAGAGCGTGCCGATCAGTTGCCCGGCGTCCTCAGCCACCCAGCAGCGCCAGCGGCCCTCCTTCGAAAGACGCTCGGACATCCAGCGGGTGCACCGGGCGATGAACTCTGCCGCGGGTTCGACTGCCGGGTCCTGGGCAGCGCGGAATTCGTAGCGCAGTTGGGCGAGTGAGGGT
>DASSTY010000093.1:0-3884 GCA_035707585.1 Gemmatimonadales bacterium | reverse complement strand
ATCCGGCCCGCTACCTCCCGCACCATCGTCTCGTCATCCACCAGGAGGATCAGCTCCTTCCCCTCGACCGGCAGCGCGGCGGGCGCCTGGGTGGGGCGCTCCGATGATGGTTCGGTCGCGGCGGGCAGGATGATCTCGAAGGTGGTGCCGACATTCGGCTCACTGAAGAACCAGATGTGCCCGCCGCTCTGGCGAACGATCCCATGCACCACCGATAGTCCCAGACCGGTGCCTTGGCCGGGCTGTTTGGTGGTAAAGAACGGCTCGAAGATTCGGGGGCGGGCATCGGGGCTGATTCCATGCCCGGTGTCTCCCACCGACAGCGCGACGAACTGCCCCGGCTTGAGTGACTGCGGGGCGGAGAACGCCCGGAGCCGGTCGGCGCCGAAGGTGACGTGGCGAAGCGTCACCGAAAGCCGCCCTCCCGGCTCCATCGCATCGCGGGCATTGAGGGTGAGGTTGAGCAGGACCTGCTCCAGCTGACCACGGTCGGCGTGGACCCATGCCGGCGCCGAAGCGAGCACCACCGAGAGTGCGCGGTCGGCTCCCAGCGCCTGGCGCAGCATCGGGTTGAATTCACCGACCACCTGATTGAGATCGAGCGTCGCCGGGCGGAGAATCTGCTGGCGGCTGAACGCCAGCAGTTGGCGCGTGATCGCCGCGGCCCGATCGGCGGCCTGCCGCGCCGCATCCATGTCCTGCAGCGCCGGAGAGTTGGCCGGCAGCGCAGGGATCGCCAGCGAGATGAACCCGATCACCCCCTGCAGCGCGTTGTTGATTTCATGCGCCACTCCGCCGGCCAGCCGCCCCACCGCTTCCATCCGCTGCGCTGTCTGGATCTGCTCCTGGGCGCGGCGCTGTTCGGTGAGATCCAGTACGAAGAACACCGTTTCGCGCTGGCCGGGGACTTCGGAGCCTCCCACCAGCACCGGAATCCGCGCTCCGTCCTTCCGAAGGAATTCCTTCTGGTATGGCGTGCAGGAGCCCCGCTCTCGCATTTCGGCTTCGGCGATGCGATCGCGCTCGGCAAATTCGGGCGGAGTCAGCCGTCCATGCTCCAGCAGGCCGGTGGCGACGTCTTCGCGAGTGTAGCCCAGCATATCGAGCAGCGCATCGTTGGCGGCGGTGACGCGGCTGCCATCCCAGAACGCGATGCCCAGCATCCCCGACTCGACCACGCTGCGGAATCGCGATTCGCTGGCCCGGAGCGCCTGGGCGGCGCGGCGTTCGCCGTCGTACAGCAGAGCCCGCTCCAGCGCCTGGGCGCACTGCGGTGCCAGCGTCTGCAGCAACAGCCGCTCTCCGCTGGTGAACAGGCGCCGTTCGCGGTAGCTGCACAGCCGCGTCCCGATCGCATCGCCGCGCACCTGCAGCGGCAGCGCGATGAGACCGCCGCTCGGCAGCGGTGAACCGGGGCGCACCGATTCGGGAAATCGCTCCGCCCGGTCCTCCCGGTCGCTCACCAGCACCGGCTTGCCGGTGCGGACTGCTTCGCAGATGGCGAGACGGCGGTCGAGCGGCACAACGTCGTATTGCTGAGTTACCTCGGAGGGAAAGCCGCTCTGATGTGCCAGCCGGAGCGCACTGCGATCATCGGTGACGAGAAAAAGCGCGCAGGCATCGGCTTCTACCGCGGCCTTGGCGGCGCCCACGATGACAGCGGCCGCGTCGGCCGGAGTGTGGGCCGCGACCAGCGCGGCGCTCGCGGCGGCGAGCCGGGCGGCGCGCTCGGCAGCGGCTTCGGCGGCGGCGCGGGCATCGCGCTCGGCCTGGTGCAGCAGCGCGTTGTCTACCGCCACCGCGGCTCGCCGCGCCAGCTCTTCGACCAGTTCGAGATCGGCCGGCCCGTAATGGCGACCCGATTCCACGGTGGTCACCAGCGAGAGTACGCCAAGCGTGCGACCACGCGCAATCAGGGGAACGCAAATGTAGCTCAGCAGCCCCACCTGCTCGAGCATGTGCCGATGGGCCGGGGTGCGCACCCGCCGAGCCACCTGCTCGAAATCCGCCTCTGCCACCAGCTCGGTCTGGCCGCTCCGAAATACCGCGAGCGATCCAGTCTTCGCTTCGGGGTCGGGTTCGAACGCCTCCCGCAGCTCCCATCCGAACGCTTCCCGGGCCGGGTCGGCGTGAGTCACCGCCAGCCGCCGCAAACCGCCATTGGCATCGGCCAGGTCGACCGCGCACCAGTCGGCCAGGGTGGGAACCATCAGCCGCGCTACATTGGTGAGCGTCGTCTCATAACTGAGCGATGCGGCGAGCGTATCGCTGGCCCGCGCCAGGAATCGGAGTGCCTGCTCTCCGCCAAGAAGCGGACCGGGGGCCGTCATGGCATGAGGAGTGTGGCTGCGTGCAGCGTGCCGGATTGCTGCGGGGGAGCGGCGATGTACACCAGAAGGTCTCCTGCCAGTGCGGAGTAGAAGAAGTTGGTGTCGGCTTTCGCCAGCAGCACACCTTCCAGTTGCCACCGGGTACGGTCGGTACTCACCGCGCTGTAGAGCCGACTGCGGCCACCCGGTTCATTGAGGTTATCGGCGGTGAAGATCATTCGCCAGAGTCCCGGGGCTACTTCGCGCACCGCCGGCGAATAGACCGACCGGCGGGCATCTTCCGGCAACTCGCTGGTGGTAAGGACCGGGCCGACATAGTGCCAGTTCAGCTGATCGGTGGACCGGTATTCCACGATCTGAAAACGCGGGTCGGGCGGGGTGATCGGCTCATAGGCCCCGACCAGCAGGCGCCACTCGCCGCCGGGGAGCTGTTCCGCCCACATCCCTTCGCCCGACGGCCACGGCCCGCCCTGCGGCGGAGCCGGCGGGAGGGGGCCGCCGTTCGGTATCCGGGCTCCCGATTCCTTAGTCCAGTGATCGCCATCAGCCGACACGGCGGAGAACACCTGCCAGCCGTAGCAGGTGAATCCACCCGACGAGTACAGCATCCGCCACCCGGCTGCGTCGTTCCGCGGCAGAATGACGATATTCTCGATGCCATCGCCATTGGGCGCGCAGTCGGCGCTGTCGTGCGGCAGCATCAGCCCGTCGAAGTGAAAGGTCAGTTCGGTCGGATCATCGGTGTGACCGGCGGGATCGGCCGAAACGCGATAGAGATTGGTGCGCGAGTTGCCGGTCGGCGTCCGCTCGCCCGATGTGCCGGCGAAGTAGATCTCGATCCGCCCGTCCGGTGCCACCCGGGCCGACGGCGCCCACTCAGCGGTGAGCCCGTGCATGTCGTCTACCTTGAGCCGATCGTCGTCTCCCCGCTGGAGCACCGGGGGCACCGCCACCGCGATCGGCACCCACACGGTGTCGTGGGGCATGAACACCATCAGCGTGTCGACGCCGGAGTGCCGAACCCGGAGATCGGAGCAGTTGGTCCCGGTTACCGGACCATCGGATGCGCTGCGCACCAGCGGCGAGCGAAACACCGCACCGTTGGGCAGCCGCGCGAGGCAGGTGATCGGCACCCGCGCGCCGATCGGGAGCGTGAGGATCCTGTCGGGGCTGTCGATCGTCGCGGCGAGGCGGCTCAGCCCCGGCGCCGACGGGTCATTGGAACACGAGACGATCACTGCGACCGCCGCCGCGATCGTTCCCACTCTCACAAACCACCGCATCTAGTCCGCCCATGCCCGGCCGTGCCGGCTCAGTCCCAGTCGAATGACTCGCCGAATCAGTTCGGAATAGCTGATTCCCGCGTACGCCGCCGCCGAGGCGAATTCCTCGTCGCGGCCGAGGTCGGGATTTGAATTCGCTTCCAGAAAGTAGAGCTCCCCGCTCGAGGTGAGTCGAAAGTCGATCCGCGCGTAGGCATCGAGCTCGAACGCGCGGTAAATCCGCTTGGCGGTGCGGGCGATCCAGGGCCCGTGCAGTTCGTCGATGTCGTCG
>DASSTY010000092.1:0-5965 GCA_035707585.1 Gemmatimonadales bacterium | reverse complement strand
GGCGATCCGAAGCTGGAATCATTTGGACTGCAGGTGGCACGTCAGCACCAGCCGGGCCGCTCGCCGGGCTGGGCCAAGCTCCATGCGGTTTCGCCGGAAATTCCCGGCGCGGTCAACGTCGAATGGAACACCAGCACCGGCACTCTGGTGTGCCGGGTGGTGACCAAGGGCCGGAGCCGCGCCGGTCCGCTGGTCGGCGCCCTCGTCAACTATCTGTTGAGCCGGTATCCCCGCCGGGTGCGGACGATCACCATCGTGCCGCGCCGCTGACCGGGCGGCGTGATCCTCGCCACGGCACCCGCCAGCCCGCCGCAACACCCTGTACCATGTCATCGCCAGCCCGGCACCGGGTCTTTCTTCTTTCGCCGGCCCGGTGCAGTGGGCGGCGCGCTGCGGTGCTGCTCAACCCGGCGGCGCGGTTTCCCCTGGCGCAGCGGCTCCACGCCGGTGAGCCGGTAGCTCTGGGAGAAGCATTTCAGTTCGTCAGCGGTTTGTACTTTCGCGGCAAGCTGGCCTATGCCGAGCGGTTTGCCAGCGCCCCGCCGGAGAGCCCGGGGGTGCTGGCAATCACCGCCACCCGTGGGTTGCTTCCAGTCAGTACTCCGATCGGACCCGCCGATCTGCTGGAGTTTGCGGGAGCGGACATTCACCCTGAACTGCCGGCGTATCGGCTTCCGCTGGCGCGCGACGCGGCCGGACTGGTTCGGGACGACACCGAGGTGGTGCTGCTGGGCAGTATCGCCACCGGCAAATACGTTGATGTGCTGCTCGACGTCGTGGGCGAGCGGCTGCTTTTTCCCAGCGAGTTCGTGGGCCGCGGCGATATGAGCCGCGGTGCGCTGCTGCTTCGGGCAGCACGGAGCGGCCAGGAACTCGGGTATGAACCGGTCGCCGGCGCCGTTCGGCGTGGACGGCGCCCGCCGCGAGGAGAAGCAACCGATGGCCCCGACCCGCCGCACCACCCGCGTCCGGATCCCGACTGACCGCAGCGATGCACTCGTGCGCGCCGGGCGCCGCACGGTGGAACTGACCAACCTCGACAAGATCTTCTGGCCGGGCGAAGGCCGCACCAAGGGCGACCTGCTGCAGTACTACGCCACCGTCGCACCGGTGCTGCTGCCGCATCTCAAGAACCGCGCGATGGTAATGAAGCGGTA
Organism: Gemmatimonadales bacterium; assembly: GCA_035707585.1. Lineage (GTDB taxonomy): Bacteria > Gemmatimonadota > Gemmatimonadetes > Gemmatimonadales > GWC2-71-9 > DASSTY01. The sequence continues at coordinate 4,808 of DASSTY010000092.1, read as the reverse complement.
TCCCAACGGAATCCGCGGCAAGTTCTTCTTCATGAAGCGGGCGCCGGAGCCACGCCCCGAATGGACCGAAACCTGCGCGATCATGCATCGCTCGGCGAACCTGATTCACTTCCCGATGGTGCAGGACCTCCCCTCTCTCCTCTGGCTGGTCAACCTCGGCTGCATCGATCTCAATCCCTGGTACGCTCGCTGCGACGACATCGACCGGCCGGACTATCTCCATTTCGATCTCGATCCGGTGGAAGGCACCGGATTCGAGCGAGTTCGCGAAACGGCGCTGGTGGTGCGTGATGCTCTGGTGGAATACGGGATGAGGCCGCTCGCCAAGACCACCGGCGCAACCGGAATCCACATCTACGTGGCGATCGTGCGCGGGCCGCTGCAGAAGGAGGTGTGGCGCTTCGCCAAACAACTGGCCCTGAAGCTGGCGGCGGCGCGGCCCGACCTCGTCACCGCCGAATACCAGATCGCCAACCGCCCGCGGGGCCGCGTACTGGTGGACTACAACCAGAACGCGTGGGGCAAGACACTGGCATCGGTCTACTCGGTGCGGCCGCGCCCGGGAGCGACGGTGTCCACGCCGGTTACCTGGGACGAAATCGAGCAGGGCGTGGACAAGAACGATTTCAACATCGATACCGTGCCGGCCCGGGTGCGCCGCCTGGGCGATCTCTGGAAGCCGCTCCTCGCAGCTCGCGGGCGTTTTGATCTCCGGAAGGCGCTGTGAGTCTCCCGATTTCGTTCCCGATCGCGCCGATGGAAGCGCAATCGGCCGAGCAGTTGCCCCGCGGCGCCGAGTGGCTCTACGAACCGAAGTGGGACGGATTTCGCTGCATTGCGTTCCGCGATGGCGACGGCGTCCGGCTTCAATCGAAGGCGGGGAAGCCGCTCGGTCGCTATTTCCCCGACCTGGTAGAGCTGCTGCTCGGTTTGAAGGCCAGGCGGTTCGTGCTGGACGGCGAAATCGTGATTCCGGTGGGCGGCCGCCTTTCGTTCGATGAGCTGCTGCTGCGAATTCACCCGGCAGCGAGCCGGGTGCAGACGCTGGCGGAGGCGCATCCGGCGCGATACGTCGTGTTCGACCTGCTGGCCGATGAACGCGGCAGCGACCTTACCGGAAAGCCGCTGTCCGAGCGGCGCCGCCGGCTCGAAGCATTCGCCAGGCGCTACTTCCCGCGGGGCGGGGCGGTTCGTTTATCGCCCGTTACGTGGCGCCGTACCACCGCGGAGGGGTGGCTGCGCAATCGCACCAGGGGAGACACCGACGGAGTCGTAGCCAAGCGGGTGGATCTGCCGTACCGCTCAGGCCAGCGCGACGGAATGGAAAAGGTCAAGCGCCAGCATACCGCCGACTGCGTCGTCGGTGGTTTTCGGTATGCCTCGAAAGGCGGCGGCATCGGCTCGCTGCTGCTTGGTCTCTACAACAGCAAGGGATTGCTCGACCATGTCGGGTTCACATCGAGCTTGCCGCGAGAGGTGCGAGTTGGGCTCCGGGAGCGGCTGGAGGCGCTGATAAAGCCGCCGGGATTTACCGGCCAGGCGCCGGGCGGCCCCAGCCGATGGAGCACGGAACGCTCTGCCGCCTGGGAGCCGCTGGCGCCGAAGCTGGTGGTGGAAGTGGGCTACGACCACGTGAGCGGAGGGCGATTCCGCCACGCGACCCGCTTCCTGAGATGGCGCCCTGACAAAGCGCCGCGGCAGTGCACCTGTGATCAGATCGCCTGACCCTTTCCGAGCAGGCGGGGCGGGGTAGAATCCAGTATGGTCAGAATACTGGTCCCAGCCGCACGCGCTCTGGCAAGGCATCGCCGGATCGCACTGCTGCTCATCGCCACCGGTTCGGTGGCGCTGGGCGCCGCCTTTCCGGTGACTCTCCTCTCCGGCGGCGGATTCGCTGCACGGCTCGGCTTTGCCAGTCTCACCGATGTCACACCCGGCCTGGGCTGGAGCCTTACCGGGCATGGGCCCGCTACCACTCAACAGCAGGCGGTCGGTCAGTTCTACGGGCTGTTGCTGTTTGTGACGGCCGCGGCACTGGTCGTTGGCGCGCTCACGCTGATCGGGCTGGCCGCGTCCCGAACGCCGACGCGCGATCAGGAGATCGCCGTGGCGCGCGCGGTCGGTGGATCCCGGCGCAACCTGCTCGCGTCGACTCTGGTCGAAGCGGCGGCCATCGTGCTGAGCTCGCTCGCCGTCGGTCTGGTCGTGGGCGGAGCGGCGGCGCACTATGCCCGGGCGAGCTGGCCGGGCACATCGGTGGCAGGCGCGCTCGGCTCCACCATGCTCGTAATCGGCGCGGTGACGGTGGTGGTCGTGCTGGGGCTGCTCTTTCCGATCTTCTTCGTTCGCCGGGGCCGAGTTGCCGAAGTTGCGCCGCATCCGGTGGCACTGTGGGTGCCGATGGTGCAGCTGGGGCTGACGCTCGCCGTGCTCACCGCCGGCGTGCTGGTAACCCGCCGCGCCACCGAGCTCGCGCAGTCAGTTGGCACGGCAGCGGACGGTGAAGTTGCCCGGTTGCCGGCGCTCGATCTCCCCGCGCCCGAACGCGCCGCCCGCTACGCCGCTCTGCTGGAACGGGTGCGCGGCAGTGGCCAGTTCGACACGGTGAGTCTCACCAGCCAGGGCGCTGATCTGGGTTTGGGACTGGTCCGGCTGCTCACCACCGAGTGCGGAATGTGCTTTACCGGCGGGATTTTTCTGAAATACCATTACGTGCCGGCGGTGCATCAGTTTGTCACCGCCGATTCGTTCCGCGCGCTTGGTGTGCACCTTACTGCCGGCCGCGGAATCGAGGCGGGCGACGATTGGAGCGCTCGCAAGGTTGCGGTAGTCAATCGGCGGCTCGCTGCGCTGCACTTTCAGGATGGCGACGCGATCGGCCGGCGAATCCGGATCGGCGATCAGCCCGGCGATTGGTACGATGTCGTGGGCGTGGTGGACGACCCGCCCCCCGCCGGATTCGGTGCGGTGCTGCAGCCTCTGAACACAGTCTACCTCAGCATCCTCCAGGCGCCGGTGCGCAGCGCCGAACTGGTCGTACGGCCGGCCACCGCCGCGGCGAGTGCTACTCTGAGAACCGCGGCGGCGGAATCGCTCGGCATCAGCCCCAACGACGTGGTGATTACGTCGGAAGCGCGGCTCGCGGCGGTCGATGCCGCTCCATTGGCGTGGTTTGGCCGCTGGATCGGAGCCGAAGGTTGGGTGATGCTGCTCGTGTCGGTAATCGGCAGTCTGGTGCTGATGCGAATCTGGGTCGAATCGCTTCGCTCGGAGCTGGGAGTTCGGCGCGCGGTTGGTGCCGGGCGGCGCCAGGTGATGGCATACGTGCTGACCCGCGCGGTGCTCACCGCGGTGGGCGGAGTAGGTGTGGCGCTCTGGTTTGGCCCGGTTCTCTGGAGCGCGCTGGCCAACCTGATCCCGGGCACGCCGGCCTGGGATCCGGCGCTGCTGCTGAAATTGTCGCTCTTGCTGGTGGCGGCCACGCTGGCCGGCGCGCTGGTGCCGGGCTGGAGAGCGGCTGTTGCCGCGCCCGCTACGCTGCTGGCCAGCGACGGAGAGTGACGCCGTGGTTGCTTGACGCCGGCACGAGCGGGCTGTTTAGTACGTTATTGGGCAGTCCGGTCGGGAAGGGAGGTACCCATGTCATCGGTCATGAGCCCGCCAGTCGGAGGACAGCAGGGGCAACGGCAGGAAACCCGGGGTCAGCGGAGCAGAGAGCTGGAACGAGCCCGCCATGCGGCGGAGCTGCTCTTCGGAACGCCGCGAGAACGCGGGTTCGCCGTTACCTACTGGAACAGCGGAGTTACCGAGAAGCCCTCCGATGAAGTTCCGTTCACACTGATCCTCGCCGATGCCGGCGCGCTTCGCCGGGCATTTCTTCCGCCAACCCAGCTTCGGATCGGCCGCGCCTTCGTGCGGGGCGACTTCGACGTGGCCGGCGATCTCGAAGCCGCCACCCGGAGCGGCGAGGACCTCCGCCAACGGCTGGCCGACCCTGCCCGCCTGCTGGCCGCCACCGCCGCGCTGGCCAAGCTGCCGCACGGGAAGTCGCGGGAGGGAAGCGGCCGATCGCTGGGCAGTGCGCGGCTGACTCGGCGTCACTCGCGTACCCGCGACGCTGCGGCGATCCGCTCGCACTACGATGTTGGCAATGAGTTCTACCAGCTCTGGCTCGACCGCCGGATGGTGTACTCGTGCGGCTACTTCCCCACCGGCCAGGAAGACATCCACCAGGCCCAGGAAGCCAAGCTCGATCTGATCTGCCGCAAGCTCCGCCTCAAGCGGGGTGAGCGGCTGCTCGACATCGGCTGCGGGTGGGGCGGACTGATCATGTTCGCCGCGGAGCATTACGGCGTGGATGCTACCGGCATTACGCTGAGCCCGGCGCAGGCGGAGCTGGGCACGGAGCGATTCGCTCAGGCCGGCCTGGCCGACCGATGCCGCATCGAGGTGCGAGATTATCGCACACTGGGAGACGAACAGTTCGACAAGGTCGCCAGCGTGGGGATGTGCGAGCACGTGGGCCATCATCGCCTGGGCGAATACTTCCACTCTGCCTGGCGGGCTCTCAAGCCCGGCGGGCTCTTTCTCAATCATTGCATCACGCAGGGCCGCCAGACCGCAGGGCGCCTGGGCCGCCGCCTCTGGCGAGAGGGAAGCTTTACCAATCGCTTCGTCTTCCCCGATGGCGAACTCCCCGCGCTCACCTGGCTGGTGGAAGCGGCAGACGCGGCCGGCTTCGAGCCGCGCGACGCGGAGAGTCTGCGCGAGCATTACGCCCGCACGCTGCGCTGGTGGGTGGCGCGCCT
>DASSTY010000091.1:0-4674 GCA_035707585.1 Gemmatimonadales bacterium | reverse complement strand
GGTCAGGGCGACGGTGGTCCGTCAGCCCAGACGTGTCGGAGACTTTCCGCGCTGCCATGCTTACCAGATCTCGGTGCAGCCCCTGTTCGCTCCCCGGCTTGTCTGGGACGCCGCCGCCAACTACGCAGCGGTTGCTACCGGCGAGACGTATCTGATCGAGCGCTTCGAAAATGGCAAGCTGATCGATACCGTTCTCCGGGACATTCCTCCCGCGGCGGCAACTCGCCAATTGGCCGAGCGGGAGGCTGAGCACTGGCTGATGAACGGATGCCTGGTCCCACCGGCCCATGTAGTCGCGGTCGCAGGATTCATGGCTCAGGTGCCGGTAATCGACGAGCTCCGGGTGGCGCCCTCCGGCGAGCTCTGGGTCCGTCACCGTGATGCGTCGGGCAATCCCGGCGGGGTCGACGTCTTCGATTCCAGCGGCACCTACCTGGGCACGCTCCCACCATCAACCCCTTTTCCAGCGGCATTCCTTCCGGGCGACCGGATCGTGGCGATCGGCAAGGACTCCATGGACATCCCCACCATAACCGCATATCGGATCCACCGTTGACGCCCCCACCCACTCAGGTCTAAGTTTGCCCGAGGATTCAGGAGCCCCGCGAGGGGCTTTTTTGTTGGCCCGATGAGGACCCGACATGTTCGATTCACACACCAACTGCGTGGTAGTCGTCGGCGCCCAGTGGGGCGACGAAGGCAAGGGGAAGCTGGTCGACGTCCTCGCCGAGCAGGCCGACCTGGTGGTCCGCTACCAGGGCGGCGCCAATGCCGGGCACACGGTGGTGATCGGTGACTCCCAGTTCATCCTCCGGCAGACCCCGTCGGGCATTCTCCATCCGGGAGTGATCTGCGTCATCGGCAATGGGGTCGTGCTCGACCCCGAGACCTTCTTTTCCGAACTGGATGCGCTGGAGCAGCGGGGGGTACCGGTGGCCGGGCGCATCGTCGTCTCCGACCGCGCGCACCTGGTGCTCCCCTATCACAAGCTGCTCGATGCGGCCAGCGAAAAGAGCCAGGGCATCGGCACCACCGGCCGCGGCATCGGGCCGGCCTACGAAGACAAGACCGGCCGTCGAGGAATCCGCGCCGGTGATCTCTGCCGGCTGGACGATCTGGAGCCGATGCTGGCGAGTCGAGTTGAGCGGGCCAACCGGCTGCTGGAACTGATGGGCAGCTCCGAGCGCGCCTCGTTGCCGGAGCATCTGGCGCTGGTGGAACGGATCGCCCCCCGCCTCAAGCCGCTCACCGCCGATGCCGGTCTGGTAGTGCATCGCGCCATTCAGGCCAAGCGGCGGGTTCTTCTGGAGGGTGCCCAGGGCGCCCTGCTGGATCTCGATCACGGCACCTATCCGTTCGTCACCTCGTCCAATACAACGGCCGGCGGTGCCGCTGTCGGCGCCGGCATCGGACCGACCGCCATCGACGGAGTGCTCGGCGTGGTCAAGGCCTACACCACCCGCGTGGGCAACGGCCCGCTGCCCACTGCCGCGCCGGACGAAATGGACCAGCGGCTCCGCGAACTGGGCGGTGAATTCGGCGCGGTGACCGGCCGTCCCCGCCGCTGCGGCTGGTTCGACGCCATGGTGGTGCGCTACGCCGTCCGGGTCAACGGGCTCACCGGTCTCGCTGTGACCAAACTGGATGTGCTCGATACGCTGAGTGAAATTCCAGTCGGTATCGGCTACCGGCTGAATGGCAAGCCGCTCGACGCGCTCCCCTCGGAGGTGGCACTGCTGGAACGAGTAGAACCGGTGTATGAGACCCTCCCTGGCTGGCAGTGTACCACCGGCGAGGTGCGGCGGCTGGAAGATCTGCCCCCGGCGGCGCGCGCCTATCTCGACCGGCTGCAGGAATTGGCCGGCGCGCCGATCCGCTACGTGAGCGTCGGGACGCGGCGCGACCAGATCATCCAGGTATGACGGCGGGCGACGGAACCACCGACATCATCGTGATCGGCGCCGGCCCCTGCGGGCTGGCGGTGGGCATCGCCGCTCGTCAGGCCGGCATCGGCTGCGTCCTGCTCGATCGCCGCAACATCGTCTCGACCATCGAGCGCTACCCGCTCAACATGACGTTCTTCTCGACCCCCGAGCGGATCGAAATCGGCGGGATTCCGCTGGTCACCAGTGCGGAGAAGCCGAGCCGCAAGGACGGGCTGGTCTACTATCGCCGCGTGGCCGAGCACTACGGGCTCGATGTGCGGCCGGATCACGAGGTCACCGCCCTCGCTCGCGACGGCAACGGCTTTCACCTGACCGTCCGCACCCGCGATGGCGAGCTGGAGTTTCGGAGTCGCAACGTGGTGGTCGCCACCGGCTACTACGACTGGCCCAATCGGCTCGGTGTGCCCGGAGAAGATCTTCCGCATGTGCATCATTACTTCCGCGAAGGCCATCCGTACTGGCATCGCAAGGTGATCGTGATCGGGGCGGGGAACAGCAGTGTCGATGCTGCGCTGGAGTGCTGGCGCGCCGGCGCCGAGGTGACGCTGGTCCATTTTCTGGGAGAGTTCGACCGGCGGGTCAAGCCGTGGGTCCTTCCCGATATCACCAACCGGGTCAAGAACGGCAGCATCCGCGCGCTCTGGTGGAGTCGAGTTATCGCTATCGGACGCGACTCGGTGACGGTTCGGTCCGATCGGGACGGATCGGAGATAATCGTCCCGGCCGACGCCGTGCTGGCGATGACCGGTTATCACGCCGACACCACCCTGCTCAGGGAAGTGGGCGTGCCGGTGGACCCCGAGAGCGGCGTGCCCGCCTTCAACCCCGATACCATGGAGACCCCGGTGCCCGGCTGCTACGTGGCCGGCGTCATCGCGAGCGGCAAGGATTCCAACCGGCTCTTCATCGAAAACGCCCGGGGGCACGGCGATATTATTCTTCGTGCAATCACCTCATCATTACCCGACTGACCCGACATGGCCGACACCACTCTGATGGACAAACTCGTCTCGCTCAGCAAACGGCGGGGCTTCGTCTTCCAGTCATCCGAGATCTACGGCGGACTCGGCTCGGTCTGGGATTACGGCCCGCTCGGCGTGGAGCTCAAGCGCAATGTGAAGGAGCGCTGGTGGCGGGCGATGGTGCATGCGCGGGACGACATCGAAGGAATCGATGCGGCGATCCTGATGCATCCGCGGGTGTGGGAGGCGTCAGGTCACGTCTCGGGATTCACCGATCCGCTGGTGGATTGCCGCCAGTGCAAGAACCGGTTCCGGGCCGACGATCCCCGGATCAAGGGCACCCCCGGCGAGCCCGACGCGCAGTGCCCGGTCTGCGGCAGCCGCGGTACGCTCACCGCGCCACGGCTCTTCAACCTGATGTTCAAGACCTTCATGGGGCCGGTCGAGGAGCAGGCGGCGGTGATCTATCTTCGCCCCGAAACCGCCCAGGGCATCTACGTCAATTACCTGAACGTGCTGCAGGCGTCGCGTCAGCGGATCCCCTTCGGCATTGCCCAGATCGGCAAGGCATTCCGAAACGAAATCACGCCCGGCAACTTCATCTTCCGGACTCGCGAGTTCGAGCAGATGGAGATGCAGTTCTTCGTCAAGCCCGGCACCGACAGCGAATGGTTCGAGCGCTGGCGCGAAATCCGGCTCAAGTGGCACTACGATCTGGGCCTCTCGCCCGAGCGGCTCCGCTGGCATGAGCATGGCCCGGGGGAACTGGCCCACTACGCCAAGGCTGCCTACGACATCGAGTATGAATTCCCCTTCGGCTGGAACGAAATCGAAGGCATCCATAACCGCACCGACTTTGATCTGTCGCGCCATCAGGAGCATTCCGGCAAGAAGCTGGAGTATTTCGATCAGGCGGCCAACGAGCGCTATCTGCCGTACATCGTCGAGACCTCCGCCGGTGCCGATCGCGTCACGCTGACGGTGCTGGTAGACGCCTACCGCGAAGAGACGGTCGAAGGCGAAACCCGCGTGGTGCTGGGCTTCCATCCCGCCGTGGCGCCGATCAAGGCGGCGGTGCTGCCGCTGGTCAAGAAGGATGGCATGCCGGAACTCGCCACCGAGGTCTATCACGACCTCAAGCGGCAGTTCACCTGCTTCTACGACGACAGCGGTGCCATCGGGCGCCGGTACCGCCGGATGGATGAGGCGGGAACGCCGTTCTGCGTCACTATCGACGGCGAATCGCTAACCGATCGCACCGCCACGGTGCGGCACCGCGACTCGATGGCGCAGGACCGGGTTTCAATCGATCAGTTGGCCGGCTTCATTCGCGAGCGGGTCGGGGGCTGAGCGATGGCTCACCCGGAAAGCCTGATGATGAGCTACGGCTACGACCCGCGGCTCTCCGAAGGCGCGCTCAAGCTGCCGATCTTTCAGACTTCCACCTTCGTGTTCGAGTCGGCCGAGGCGGGCAAGGCGTTCTTCGCGATGGCGTACGGGCTGCGCGAAGCGGCGCCGGGCGAGCACGCGGGGCTGATCTACAGCCGCATCAACAATCCCGATCTCGAAGTGCTGGAGGATCGGCTCACGCTGTGGGACCAGGCCGAAGCCGCCGCGGTATTCGAGAGCGGTATGGCGGCGATCGCCACCAGTCTGCTGGCCTATGTTCGCCCCGGCGACGTGCTGGTGCACAGCGAGCCGATCTACGGCGGTTCCGATCATCTGATCAACACGGTGCTGCGCCAGTTCGGCATCACGCCGGTTGG
>DASSTY010000090.1:0-4194 GCA_035707585.1 Gemmatimonadales bacterium | reverse complement strand
GCCTTGATGGCGATCGTCGCCATGGTGCCCTGCGCCGCCAAGGCGCGGGTGCCGCCCGGTGTAAAGGTGGGCGTGGCTGCCGAGGCGCGACGCAGCACGTACTGTGTATAGGCGGTGAAGAGCACCAGCGGAAGGCCCAGCGCCATCACCACCAGCGCGCCGGAGAAGACCCACTCGGGAAGGCCGATCGCAATGATCGCGGCGCGGGCCAGCACCGCCACCGCCACGAATGCGCCGGCGTAGATCGCCAGCGCGCGCCACACCATCTGGCGGCCCCCCATCAGCATCGCCGGCATCGCCGCGCCCGATCCCGACGGCGACGCCACGGCATCGAGCCGCTGAATCAGTTCGGTCGCGCTGGCCGGACGCTGACCGGGCTCCTTGGCCAGGCACTGCATTACCATCGCCGCCAGAGGCGCCGGACAGTCGGGCCGGAAATCGGTGACCGGTTTGGGAGTCTCGCCCATGTGGGCCAGCAGCAGCCGGTGGGGCGGCAGATCGGCAAAGGGCGGACGCCCGGCGATCAGTTCATACGCCATGCAGCCAAAGGCGTAAACGTCGGCCCGGTGATCGGTGCCGGGATCGCCGGCTGCCTGTTCCGGCGCCATGTAGAGCGGCGTGCCCACCGCGGTGCCGAGCTGGGTAATGGTAGCGCTGGGCGAGTTTTCCGCCGCCGCCGCGATTGCCTTGGCGATGCCAAAGTCGGTGACCACCGCCGTGTGGCCCGAGAGAAGCACGTTGTCCGGCTTGATGTCGCGGTGGACCACCCCCTGCCGGTGGGCGTAGTCGAGCGCGCGTGCGACGTCGCGGAGGATGCTCACCGTTTCGGCGATGGTGAGCTGTCCCCGGCCGAGCCGGGCGCGGAGACTCTCACCTTCGACGAAGGGCATCGTGTAATAGGGAAGGCCATCCACTTCGCCAGCGGCGAGCACCGGGACGATGTTGGCCTGCTGAAGCGAGGCGGCGACCTTGATTTCGCGTTCGAACCGGCTGGCGGAGAGCGCGGCGGCGAGGTCGGGGGAGAGGAGTTTGACGACGACTTTGCGGCCGAGCCGGTGCTCCTGGGCGACGAAGACGCGGGACATCCCGCCGCCACCCAGCTCGTGCTCCAGGGTGTAGCTGGAGGCAAGTGACTCCTGCACGCGCGACCGGAGATCGGCCATGGGGATCTCGGAATGGGGAAGGTGGGAATATACCGGGAGAAGCGGGAAGCGGGAAACGGACTTTTACTCCGCGCCCCCGGAAATCCGCCCCCAGATGATCGCCGGGTCGGCGGGCGGGTCGATCGCGAAGGTCTTCTCCAGCACCTCGGCGAGCTCGGCGGCGTTCCGCAGGGTGCGTTCGGTGCTCGCGCCGGCAAAGGTGCGTTCGGTGAGCGTCGTATTGAAAAGCGTGGTGCGGCCGGTGGGGGTCGCCAGCTGGATCAGTAAATCGTTGGTGAACTTGGACGCCGGATGGGTTGCGGTGTACCAGTTGCCAACGATGTAATCGATCGGGGGCGCCGGATCGAGGGTGAACCGGTACATGTCGACCCATCCCGATGGAAAACGGGTCTGCAGCAGCAGCCGGTCGTCGCCGGTGAGGCGGAAGGTGCCGGCCGGCGTGTCCTGCACCAGTTCGCGCTCCAGGCGGAGAGGTGTGGTCATCAAGTGACCGCCAAAGCCGACGTCAGCGAGCCAGGGGCCATTGGGCAGATCCACCCGCAGGCACATGTGGGTTCGCGAGCCATCCGGCCGGTCGGACGGCGCCATCCAGCGGACTCGACCCGCCAGCCGGGTGACCGTAAACCCCAGCGCATCGAGTGCCGCGCCAAGGAGGTGGTTCTGCTCGAAGCAGTATCCGCCGCGGCGCCCGGCAGCCAGCTTGGCTTCCAGATCGGCCAGCTCGAGCGAGACCGGCCGGCCCAGGAGTGGGTCGAGGTTTTCGAACGGGATGGTAGTGGCGTGCGCCCGCTGCACCGCGGCGAGCGTCGCGCCATCAGGCGGCAACGACTCCGCCCCGGCCAGGCCGATGCGGGCGAGATAGCGGGGGAGATTGAAGGAGTGGGTGTCCACGGTGGGGGGAAATATGGTCTCGTCGCGACTCGGCGCTCAAGCGCCGGCTCGGCATCCGCGCTGAAGCGCCGGCCGACCTATAGTACGCGCCACCAGGGGGCCGCCACGATGTGATCGCTGAGCCGATAGATATCATTCCCGCCGTGCAGTACCAGGCCGCCGAGGGCCAGCTCGCTGTACTCGGTCAGAAAGGTAGGAGCTAGTGTCCGAAGCCGGCATGGGGTCTCCCCAGTGCAGACATCCCACGTGATGGGAGATAATATCCCATGTAGTGGGACAATTTACGAGTTGACCTTATCCGGCTACCCAGCCTGCTGGTCGGAGCCCTCGCTGAAGCGCCGAGACGGTGTCCCGTCCTCCCGTCCTCCCGTCATCCCGCCTTCTGTCACACCCCCTTCCCACATTGGCGGCTCACCCAAATCACGCGAGGGCTGCGCATATGCGACGGATTGGTCGGGTCATCCTGTTGACGCTGGGCGGTGGGGTACTGGTGGGACTGGCGGCATGCGCCACGATCATGCAGGGCTCCAGCCAGGAGGTTTCGGTGGCGAGCACTCCGACCGGCGCCAAGGTGCTGGTCGACGGCAACGAGGTCGGCAAGACGCCGTACGTGGCCAAGCTGAGCCGCAAGGACAAGCACGTAGTCCGGATCGAAATGGAAGGCTATCAGCCGTTCGAACTGCCGCTGGCGCGGGCAACCAGCGGTTGGGTCTGGGGCAACATCGTCTTTGGCGGAATTCCGGGACTGGCAATCGATGCGATCACCGGTGGGATGTACAAGCTCAAGCCCGAGCAGATCGAAGCCACACTGGCAGCCAACACCGCCAGTGTGCGACGCGACCACGACGTGCTGGTGGTTGCTGTGGTACTGCATCCCGACCCGAGCTGGCAGCGAATCGGTTCACTGCAGCGGGTTCGGTGATCCGCTCACCCTCACTCTCTCTCGAGGACACCATGCGCAAGCTGGCGGCAGTCTCCCTGCTGATCCTGCTCGCCGCGTGCGGCGGCGATTCCACCGGTCCGTCCAAGTCGACGGTCGCCGGCACCTGGACTTTTGCGATCACCTCGCTGTCGGGCGGCGGGCTCACCTGCAGCGGAACCGGAATGACGATGACACTGGCGATGACCGGCGACAACCTGTTCTCCGGCTCCCACACCGAGGGCACGATTACCTGTTCCGCCGGAGGCGAATCGGACACCGAGCGGTTCGCCTCGGGGCCGATCCTCAACGGAACGCTGAATGGAACGCAGGTCGCCTTCGACATGGACGACGCGTCGTTCCATTTCACCGGCACGCTCAACACCAGGGACAAGACGATGGCGGGCACCACCACCGCCGTGGTGGAGTCAGCCACCCTCACCGGCAACTGGACGGCCAACTACCAGCAGCCGGCGTCGTCGGTGGCGAGGATTTCGGGTGACGCGGTCGCCGGGGGATTGCCGTCGTTGAAGGCGGTTCTGTCGTCGCGGGAGTAGGGGCGCCCTGGCGTACACCAGTGGCTGAGTCGGCGCTGAAAGCGCCGGCTCGGCATCCGCGCTAAAGCGCCCCCGAAGCCGGCATCGGAGGCGCTTCAGCGCCGACTTCGAGTGGCCTTGGGTTGAACGATCCTAACTGTCGATCTGCTCGAACAGTTGAGCGAGTGGCAACTCGAACACCTCCGCCGCCCCTTCCGGCCTCCACTGAAGCCGCTCGGTGACGACTTCAGGGCGGGTCGCCTCCGGGGTCCATGCTTCGGCGATCCGCGCATCGGGGTCGACTGTCCAGTAGAGACCCACGCCAGCTTCCTGGTAGAGCCGGCGCTTGGTGAATCGATCGGCTCGGGCGCTCGATGGGCTCAGGACCTCGATCGCCAGGAGGAGGCGAGTCATCTGCGACCATTCCATCGTGCGCGCCTGATCGAGGTCCACTACAAAGACATCGGGCTGCACCAGCGAGTCGGGGTCCCAGGAAATGTCGGCGGGGGAGACGAATGCGTGGCCCACCCGATTCCGCTGCAGGTAGCCGCGCAAGGTTTCCAGGAGGCGCGCGACGATTTCCTGGTGCAGCGGCCCGGGCGCCGGTGTCACCAGCAGCTCGCCATGCACCGTTTCGTAACGCGGCCAGGCGCGATCCGGGCGGATGAGGCGCCGAACCGACTCG
>DASSTY010000089.1:0-4677 GCA_035707585.1 Gemmatimonadales bacterium | reverse complement strand
ATCGCCGATGTAGAGATCGCCGGTTTGCCGGTCAAAGCTCCAGCGATAGGGATTGCGGAGTCCCAGATCGTAGATCTCCGGCCGCCATCCGGCGCGATTCACGTAGGGATTGTCGGGCGGGATGGCATACGGCCTGGCATGATCGACATCGAGGCGGAGCATCTTGCCGAACAGCGAGGTGCTGTCCTGCGCCGGCGAACTGGGGCTGCCGCCGGTCCGGGCATCTCCCAGCGCGATGTACAGGTACCCATCGCGCCCGAATCCGATCGTGCCGCCGTAGTGGATTGCGTCGCTGGGAAAGGTGAGCGACAGCAGCGTATCGACCGGAGTGGGCGAGGCATGATCGGCGTCGGTCGCCTGATACTCCACCAGCTGCGCGTTGGCGTCGTTGTCGACGTAGTAGACGAAGAAGCGATGGTTGGAAGCGTACTGCGGATGGAACGCCAGGCCCAGCACCCCGTATTCGTGCCCGCCGCCGGTGATCCCGGTCAAGTCGAGAAAGGGAGTGGGAAGACGAACGCCGTCCTTGCGCAGCCAGATCGTGCCGTCGCGCTCCAGCACCATCATTCGGTCGGTGTCGCCGGGCGGCGAAACCGCAAAGAGCGGGAAATTCATTCCGCTGTCGACCGGCTGCAGCGCCAGCGCCACCGCACCCGGCGAGGGACCGCCCGGCCCACCGCCGTCTCCACAGGCACCGAGGGCCCACCCCGCAACGACCAGCAACGCCAGACTGCGCCAGCCGGGTCTCAGCGACACCGTCAGGAGGCCCTGGCTGCGGTGGAGGGCGGAGTGTGCTCGCCGGTGCTGGAATCGACATCGTCGATCCGCACCACCAGCGCCGTGATGTTGTCGAGCCCGCCCCGCCGGTTGGCTTCGGTGATGAGCCGGTCGACCCACTGTTCTGGCCCGCCGTCGGAGGTGAGGATCCGCATCACGTGCTCATCTTCCAGCATTCCGGTAAGTCCGTCGGACGCAAGCAGGATGACATCGTCGGCGCGCAGCCCGCCGAAATAAATGTCCGGCGTAACATCGAGCCCGGCACCGACGCAGCGGGTGATCACGTTGCTGTACGGGTGGACTCGTGCCTGATCGGGAGTGAGCAGGCCGGCATCGACCTGTTCCTGGACGTACGAATGGTCCTTGGTGAGCTGAATGAACTTGCCTTCGCGCAGGAGGTACGCCCGGCTGTCGCCGACCTGGCCGATGATGTAGCGCCGAGGGAGCAGCACCAGCGCCGTGGCGGTGGTGCCCATGCCCCGCTTGTCCTGCTCGGCCAGTGTCCGCTCGAAAATCGCGTCGTTGGCGCTCCGGATGGCCCCGCGAAGACGCTCGGAGGCCGCTTCGTCGTTGAGTCCGCGGAGCGGTCCCACCTCGCGGGCAATGATCTGCACCGCCATTTCACTGGCCACTTCGCCGGCGGCGTGCCCACCCATTCCGTCGGCCACGATGAAGACACCGCGGTCGGACAGCATGAGGTAGTTGTCTTCATTGCCCGAACGGACGATCCCGACGTCGGTGCGGGCAGCACAAGTGAAATGCAACGAGGCTCCGTCAGCTCAACAGCAGGTATGCCACGATCGCTACAACCACCACGACCGCCGCGGCGATCAGCAGGGTCGGGCGATTCGACTCCACAGGCGCCGTGACCCGGGGCGCGCGAATCGGACGGCGGGCAGCCGGACGCGCTGCCAGCTCATCTTCAGGCTCGGGCGCCGGTTCCGGCCGCGGCTGCGCCTCGGGCGCTTGGATGCCGGAGCGGACCGCGGTGCGAAGGGGCGCCACCGGCCGTTCATCGACCGGCTCGAACATGGTCAGGACGTCGCCGAACCGGACTGCAGAACCCGGGCCGAGCGGGGCCTCCCCTACAACCGGCTGATCGTCGACCCAGGTTCCGTTGGTGGAACCGAGATCGGTAATGACCCAGATCCCTTCGCGCCGCTGGAGCTTGGCGTGGGCCGCGCTGACGCTGGGGTCGCCCAGCACCAGGTCGTTGTAGTCGGCCCGCCCCAGGTTCACCACCGGCGCATGGACCGGGAGCCGCTGCCCCTTGAGCGCGCCGCTCCGGACCAGGAATGAGGCGAGTTGCGGCGTCGGCGGGGGGACCAGGTCGGTGACCCGGAAGCCGTGCATGGTATCCGACAGCCGAGCCCGGGCGCCCACCGGCGGCTCGGCCGGCTCGGGCGCTGCCCCCTCGGCGGAAAAGCGGAACTCCTCCCCGCCGATCCGGATTACGTCGCCCCGCCGAAGCCTCCGGGGGCCTTCCATCCGCTCACCGTTTACCCAGGTGCCGTTGGCGCTCCGGTCGGTCAGGCGGTAGCCGGTTGGGGTCCCGACGATTTCGGCGTGGGTGCGCGAGGCATCGCCTTCGGTAATCACCACGTCGCAGCCGGCATCGCGCCCCAGTGTGAGCGGGTCCGAGCCGATCGGATACTCCCGCCCGTCGTTGAGCGAAACCAGCCGGCCGGCGGTGAGCCCTACCGGCTGGGAACCGGCCGCGCGCGGCGCACCTGGCGTATCCGCCAGGCGCACGGCGTTCATCGTCTGGGTCTGGCCACTCAGTCGGGAGTCCACCACCAGCAGCTCCTGATCGCCGACTTCGATCTTGTCTCCGTGCAACAGCGGGGTCGGCTCTTCCCCCAGTCGCACGCCATTGACCCGCGCCATCCCCGCCAGCTCGGCGAGCCGCACCACCGCGCTGCCATCGGGCGCACCGATGACGACAAGATGCTGCGCGCGCACACCCTGTCCCCTGAGCGGCACCCCGCATCCGGGCGCCGATCCTATGATCGTTTCACCAGCGGCGATCGTGACACGCGCGCCGCCGATTTCCAACTGCAGCATCGAATCGGCCTCTGGCCAGGCGGAATTGCGAAACGTACGCGGCCCCACCGGAGGGCGCAAGCAACTTGACCCTACGCACTTTGCCGCCCGGCCGCCCCCTCGATCTGAAGCTGGTAGAGCCGCTGATAGAGCCCTCCGCGCGCCAGCAACTCCTGGTGAGTTCCCCGCTCCCGCAGGTCGCCGTGGTGAAACACCAGGATCTGGTCGGCGTGCAGAATCGTGCTCAGCCGATGCGCCACCACGATGCTGGTGCGACCCGCCATCAATTCGGTAATGGCCTGCTGGATCAGCGCTTCCGACTCGGTATCGACCGAGCTGGTGGCCTCGTCCAGCACCAGAATCCGGGGGTCCAGCGCCAGCGCCCGCGCAAAGCTCAGAAGCTGCCGCTCGCCCACGCTGAGGCTCCGGCCCCGCTCTCCCAGCCGGTGGTGGTACTGCTCGGGTAGCCGTTCGATGAACCGGCTGGCTCCCACCCGCCGGGCGGCCTCGCGAGCCCGTTCCGGCGGGATCGGGGCATCCAGCACCAGGTTCCGCATGATGTCGCCGGTAAACAGGAAGAGATCCTGTTGAACGAACCCGATCAAACCCCGGAGCTGGCGGGTGCTCAGCTCCCGGATATCGACCCCGTCGATCGTGATCCGGCCGCGGGTAGGATCATAGAACCGGAGCAGAAGGCTGATGACCGTCGTCTTCCCCGCCCCGGTGTGCCCCACCAGCGCCAGGGTCTCGCCCGGCCGCGCCGTAAACGAGATGTCCTTCAGCACCCAGGGACCGTCGGGGCTGTACCGGAACCACACATTCTCAAAACGAACTTCGCCCCGCACCGGATTCGGCAGCCGGGCCGGATGCGGCGGCTCGGTAACGCTCACCGGCTCGTCCAGCAGCCTGAACACCCGCTCGGCGGACGCCGCGGCCGCCTGGAAGACGTTGACCTTTTCGGAGAGATCCTGCAGCGGCTGGAAGAAGCGGCGGGTGTACTGAATGAATGCCGCCAGCACGCCCACGGTAAGCGTCCCGCGAAGAGTCCGGAGCCCTCCATACCAGAGCAGCAGCGCCAGGGCCACCGAAGTGAGGACTTCGATGACGGGAAAGAAGATGGCGTAGAGCCGGATCGAATGCAGGTGAGCGTCCAGATGCGCGGCATTGAGCTCGTCGAACCGGCGCGCAGTAGGCGCCTGGCGTTCGAACAGCTGCACGATCCGCATCCCCGAGAGCTGCTCCTGGAGATAGCTGTTGATCCGTGCCAGCCGGACCCGGATCTGCCGGAACGCCTCGCGAACCTGCCGCCGGAACACCGTGGCCGTGAGCCACACCAGCGGGATCACCGCAAACGCGACCAGGGCCAGCCGCCAGTCCATCGCCAGCATCGTGGCCATGATCGCGATCAGCGTAAAAAGATCGCCGATTACGGTCACCAGCCCGGTGCTGAACAGCTCGTTCAGCGTTTCGACGTCGGAGGTGACCCGCGTGATCAGCCGGCCCACCGGATTGCGATCGAAAAACGGGATGCTGAGGCGCTGCAGATGGTCGAAAATTTCGAGCCGCAGATCGAACATGATCCGCTGGCCGAGATAGGCGGTGAGCACCGTCTGGCCGTAGTCGGCGATGAGCTCCATCACCAGCGCGCCCAGGAAGATCGCGCCCAGGGTAGCCAGCTGGGCTACGTCGTGCTGGGGAATGGCTACGTCGATGGCGCGCTTGGTCAGCACCGGACCAATCAGCGCCAGCCCCGCACCCGCCAGCAGCAGCAGCACCGCGATCGCGGTGACGCCGACGTAAGGCCGCAGGTAGCGACCCAACCGGCCCAGCGTATATCGATCGTAACTGCCCGAAAGC
>DASSTY010000088.1:0-8257 GCA_035707585.1 Gemmatimonadales bacterium | reverse complement strand
GATCGCCCCGCGAGACCGCGCCCGCGATCTGGTCGACGCGATCTGCGCCGCCGATTCGCAGGCGCTTCGTCCCCGCGATTATCCGATCGAAGGTCTCAGCGCCGCGCTCCAGCGGGCCTACCACAGCGATTCGGTCACCGCCGGCGACCTCGCCGAGACCGATCTTCGCCTGACTCAGCTCTTCCTCCAGTACGGAGGAGATCTGCTGGCGGGCCGAGTCGATCCGTCGGTAGTGGACGGGAGCTGGTACATCAGGACCCGCCGAGCCACGATCGACAGTACCCTGATTGCCGCGCTCGCCCGGAGCAGCTTCGATCAGATGACCAAAATGCTGGCTCCGTCCCAGCCCGATTACGAGACGCTGGCCGCGGCGCTGCTGCGCTATCGCGCGATCGCCGACAGCGGCGGATGGCCTACGATTCCGCGGGGTCCGGTGCTCGCGAAGGGGAGCCGCGGCAAGCGGGTCACTGCGCTTAGGCTTCGGCTGGCAGCCAGCGGCGATCTCGAAGATGCCGATACCGCCGGCCATCACGGCTACGATGAAGATGTACAAGCCGCGGTGGCCTCGTTTCAGGAGAGACATGGGCTGGAGGTAGACAGCGCGGTGGGGCCGGCCACGCTGGCCGCGCTGAACGTCCCGCTGGCGCAGCGGATTCGCCAGATCGAGATCAATCTCGAGCGGCTGCGCTGGCTGCCCAATCAGTTTGGCGACCACTACATCCTGGTCAACATTCCGGCGTATCAGCTGACTGCCTACGATCATGGCAAGGCGGCGCTGGCCATGAAGGTGATCGTGGGCGATGAGTACAAGGCCACGCCGGTCTTCGCCGATTCGATGAGCTATCTGGTGTTCCGGCCGCGATGGAACGTCCCCGCCAGCATCACCTATCATGAGATCATTCCGGGGATGGAGCATGACAAGCAGTATCTGGCCCGGCACCGGATGGAGGTGGTCGACGCCAGGACCGATTCTGTGGTGGACCCCGGCGACATCGACTGGGGCGACATCGACACCACCGATTTCAAATATCAGATCCGCCAGAAGCCGGGGCCCGACAACTCGCTTGGCCTGGTGAAGTTCATGTTTCCGAACCAGTTCAACATCTATCTCCACGACACGCCGGCGGGCTATCTCTTTGGGCGTCGCGCCCGGGCTTACAGTCACGGCTGTATCCGGCTGGAGCATCCGGTGGCGCTGGCGCAGTGGGTGCTCGCGGGGCAGGATGGCTGGGACGAGCAGCAGATTCGCCACGAAATGGAAACCGACAGCGCCGGGGTACCCAGCGTGGTGCAGCTCGATCGGAAGGTGCCGGTGTACCTGGTGTATCTCACCGCCTACGCCGATCACGGCAAGGTGCAGTTCCGGGATGATGTGTACGGACTCGATCAGCGCGCGATGACGCGGATGAAGCCGGCCCAGGCCGATTCCACCACTCGGCGCCGCTGCGAGCGGCTCAAGGAGCTGATTCGGGTCTGAGCCGCATCTCCGCCGTGACCGCTCTCACGACATCGGCTGGTACGGGGCAGTAGGATGAGTTAACAGGTAGGCGCAAAGGCCCCGGAACCAGGAGGATCCCAGTGACCGGTCCCACCTTTCAGACTCCGCATCCCCGTCCGATCTGGCCCTGGATTCTGGGCGTCATCATTCTGATCGCGATCGTCTGGATCCTGCTGGCGACTGTGGTGTGGCACCGGCCGGAGATGCGCAATGCAGCGCAGCAGCCCGCGCCGGCTTCCACTCGCTGAAACGGACAGCGCCGGCCCCAGGGGCCGGCGCTCAGGTCGGTAGCTCGATAGCCCCGCGCGATCAGCCCATCGCGCCGGCGCTGCTGCCGCCCGACCGCACGTTGTTCAATCCTTCCAGCATTTCGCGCCAGGTCGTTTCCTGACCGAGCCGGCCCCCCTTGGGCGTCATCTTCACGCCTTCCGGCGAAATCGCGATAGTATAGAGCCGGCCGTCGATTTCCAATTCCCGCTTGATCGTCTTGTCGAGCTTGGTGGCCATGTGGTCCTCCTCCGGTGCGCCGATTGCGCGGTTTCGGTGTTTTGCCGGGCGGCCCCCGCCGCCTTCGGGCACCCCGGCCGGTCGCCCAAAGCTATGCCGGAGCGCGCCAGAGGCAACGGCGGCTACCTGAGCGCGTCCAGGGCGCCCCTGAGATTCTCCCGCGCCCGGGCTTCCAAGGCCTCGGCGAATGGCCTGGTCGCGTAGATCTGCGATCGCGCCAGAAAACCCTCCAGGACTGATTTCCGAGCGGCCCGGAACGCCGGTTCCGGCACCCAGGCGTACTCGGTCCGGATCGCCTCCTGGTAGCGGGCATACTCTGCGCGTGGCGCGCCCAGAATCGCCAGATCGATGTCGCTTACCAGCGCGGCATCGGCATCGGTGGCAGGGGGCGGCTCCCGGTGGCGGGTCACCAGAATCAGCCGGCCGATCCGATCTATCACCGGAGCAGCTACTTTCGCCGCGCCCAGCGTCTCTCGCGCCCACGCGGCGCTCTGCTCTTCGTTGTCATTCCGACGAGTATCGTAAACCGCGTCGTGAAACCAGAGTGCTGCTGCTACTTCGTCGGGATGCTCCGCCAGCGATGCGTGCCGGTCCAGCTCCTCGAGACAACGCGCAACGTGCTCCAGCGTGTGATACGCCCGCCCCGGCTCGCTGTAACGCGCCACCAGCTGGCGGTAGACCGGTTCGGCCGGTGTGACGGCGCCCAGCCGCTGCCAGAGACGGGTCCAGTGATCCAGCGAGGCCCGTCCCGGCGCCGCGTCGGAGTTCATTCCGGATGCAGAGCCGGCAGCACCACGCCACTGCAGTCGCCCAGGCCGATCGGCGCAGCGCCATCCGTGTCGCACCAGCCGCGGAGCACCACTTCGTCACCATCCTCCAGGAAGTTCCGGGTTTCACCGGTCGGGAGGGTGAGCGGCTCGCGGCCGCGCCAGGTGAGCTCCAGGAGGCACCCGCGGGAATCGGGCTCGCTTCCCGATACCGTGCCGCTGGCGAGCAGATCGCCGGGGCGAAGATTGCAGCCGTTGCTGGTGTGATGCGCAATCATCTGTCCCAGAGTCCAGTACATATCGCGGAAGCTGGCGCGGCTCAGCCGCACCGGCGCGATCTCCTGCTCGCGCATCGCGGCACTGGCCAGCAGCACCTCCAGCGTCAGCGCAATCCCGCCACGCTCGCGCTCGACTGGCGAATCGAGATACGGCTGCGGCTGGGGGTCTTCGTCGGGCCGCTTGTAAGCCGGAATCCGGAACGGTTCCAGCGCCTCCGCGGTAACGACCCACGGTGATACGCTGGTGGCGAAGCTCTTGGCCAGGAAGGGGCCGAGCGGCTGGTATTCCCAGCTCTGGATGTCGCGGGCCGACCAGTCGTTCACCAGACAGATCCCGAAGAGGTGCCGCTCCGCCTGCCCGATCGGGATCGGTTCGCCCAGCTCGTTGCCCGGACCAACAAAGGCGCCCACTTCGCACTCGTAGTCCAGCATCCGGCAGGGGCCGAAGCTGACCGTTGCGGTCTTCTGGTCGTAGGTCTGGCCATGCGGGCGGATCACCGGCGAACCGGCGATCACCAGCGACGAGGCGCGTCCGTGATAGCCGATCGGCACGTGCTTGTAGTTGGGCAGGAGCGGGTTATCGGGGCGGAACATCCGGCCCACGTTGGTGGCGTGGTGAATCGAAGCGTAGAAGTCGGTGTAGTCGCCCACGTCGGCAGGCAGAAAGAGTTCGGCGTCGCGCATCGGGATGAGGGCAACTTCGCGCAGGCGGGGGCGGCGGTCGGCCATCGGGCCGTCGTCGCGCAGCAGGGCGCTGATCTGCGCCCGAAGCGCGGACACTTCTTCGGGGTCGGAAGCCATCAGCGGATTGAGCCCCGGGTGTTCGCAGGCGTACGCCGCGTCGAGGGCGGCGCCGGTGAAGACGCCCAGCCCGTTCGCCTCTGACACGTCGAGAATCTGATCTCCGATCGCCACACCGACGCGGGGCAGATCTTCTACTCCGCGCCGGCCAAACACACCGAATGGCAGGTTCTGGATCGGAAACGGCGTGCCCGGCTGATTGGCCGATTCCACCCAGCTTCGAAGATCGGTCCGGTGAGTTTCGTTCACGGTCACCTCATCCCAGGTTGATCATCAGAGCAGGCCCAGCGCTCTCAGATCGTCGATCGGTTCGCGAAATGAACAGGACCCGAAGCTCACGAACTGGCGCCGGGTCTCGGTCAGCTGCTGCCGGCCGACGGTGCGGCCCTGCCACGAAATAGAATCATCGTCAACTGTAAACGCGCCGGCAGAGGTCTCCAGCAGCAGCACCGCGGCGGCGGCCGGCTCCAGCCCCTCGCGCAGCAGCGCCGTTGCCAGAAACAGGTTGATGAAGCCGTACATCGGTGCGGAGTCGCTGCCGTCTTCGTAGGTCAGGCGGTAGCTGCCCCGGATCGGGTGATGGAGACCGGCAGTCGCCTTGAACGGAACGCCGGCGTTGACGCAGTCCGCCAGGAAACCGGCCAGCTCGTCGGGATCGGGGAAGAGTTCGCGACTGATTCCACCCGTGCGCACCTTGGCCCGCGCACCGCTGGTAGCGATCGCGGCCAGCAGCGGCACGCAGTCCTCGTGAATCGGAATCTCGAGATAGGTCTGGAGCCAGTCGGGCGTCTCATCGGCCAGCGCCCGAATCTGCTGGGGCGTTTCGGCCTTGCATTCGAGAGTGTCTATGGCGGCGGCGCCGGCCTGGTCGGCGGCGTGACGGCAGTTGAATTCGCCGATTCGCTTGAGATCGCCGGCCAGATCGCTCCCCGCCAGCGCCGCCAGCTTCCATCCGTCGGCGCGGCTCTGCGGCAGGAGATCGGCGGCGACCTCGTCAAATTCTTCCAGGCGCGATGCCGGCAGAATGAACCGCCCCAGCATCCATGCATCATCGCTCCGGACGTACTGGGCGTAATTGGCCACCGCGGCGGGCAGATCCAGCTTCGCCGGGGGAAAAAGTCCGGCGTAGTCGATGCTGTTGGCCAGCAGCGTTTGCATTATCGGTTTCATCGGCAGACTCCTTCTTTACCCGGTACGGCCGATTCGTCGCAATATAGACCGGCGCGTCGATTCAACGGCGCCGGCGGGTGCAGGTCCGGAGATACCGTTCCGGCGCCGGCAAAGTAGGGAAGAGTCGGCGCGCCTGCTGGATGTGAGGCAGGGCCAGATCGCAGCGGTGCCGGCTGATCTCGATCGCCGCGGCGCTCATCTGGATCCGGTAGCTGCCGGGGTCCAGTGCCGCAGCGCGGTCGAGCGTGGTGTTGTCGCGCCCGGAGTGATACACGCTCATCGCTGCGAGCTGCATTCCGGAGCGGACTACCAGCAGCACGCCGATCACCGCAATAGCCCGGCGAATTCGCCGGAGCCGTCGCCCGCCGATCTCGACCGACAGCTGCGGCCGCCCGACGGGAATCAATGCGCCGAGCGCCGGCCACACCAGGAGATTGGGACCGGGGAGCAGCAGCACCGCGTCGAACGCGCCCACCACCGCGAGCACCGACAGAAATCCGGTGAGCGTGACGGCTTCGAGCGCCTCTTCCCGGGGGACGGCGTTGCTGAGCCCGCGCCAGCCGCGGATCAGCATCAGCCCGCCGGCAATGGCGAGGAGCAGGAACGCCGGGGCGCCGCGCTCCGCCAGCAGGGCGACCCAATCGCTGCTGGGCCATGGGTTCGTTGGCATCACGGCGCCGTACTGATAGGCGGGATCTCCCGGCGTGGTGTAGCGCGGATAGGCGACCGGCCAGTTGCCGGGTCCGACGCCGAGGACCGGATCATCTTCGACCATGCGGAGGGTGTTGCGGTACTGAATGAGTCGCCCATGACCGCTGCCGGCCTGGTAGTCGGTGAGACGAGTGAGCGTTTCGAGGTAGGGAGAGTCGGAGCGCCACTCCAGGTGGTTCGGCAGTGCCAGCGCGGCGATTACCCCGACGCCAAGCGCGATGAGAAATCCTCGGCTCCGGCGGCGCACTTCGGAGTCGCGCCAGATCGATCCGGCCAGGCCGTGCGCCACCAGCACGACGAACCCCACCGCCACCGCCAACCACGCCGCGCGTGAGCGCGACAGCACCAGCGCTGCTGCGGCCATGGCGGCGCCGATGATGCTGATAAGTTGCCCGCCGCAGCCGATCGCGTTCAGCCGAAGGAGATACAGCAGGGGAAGACTCAGCGCCACGAAGTGCGCCATGAAATTCCGGTTGCCGAAGAGTCCTCCGGGCGCGCGGCTTTCTCCCCAGAGCGGGCTCTCAACACCGTACGACTGAAGCAGTGCAGTGACGGCCGCCACCAGCCCGGCAACGGCCAGCCCCGCAAGCAGCGCGTGTCCCCGGCCCTCGCGCCGCAGCGTCGCGGCGCACCAGAAGAGCGAGAGCCCGCCCAGCGAGAGTGCCACGGCGCGCAGCGCCAGCCAGTGATTGGTGGCGAACAGCGCCGAGATCACACTCAGCGCCGCCCAGCCGGCCAGCAGCAGATCCAGCAGCGAAAGGGTGATGCGTTGCCGATGCCGCAGCGCCAGCCACGCGGCGGGCCAGGCCACCGCCTGCAGCAGCAGCTCCTTGGGCACCGAATGCTGATCGAGATCGAACGCGAGATACGGCGTAACCGCCAGCACGCCGCCCAGCGCCGCCAACTGGAGCAGCGGGAGAAGGAGACCCGAGGTCGGGGCCGGCGCCGGCTCTGGTGGGGCCGGTGCGAACGTCACGCCGGCTCGTCCAGAACGGCGCGCACCCGGGTCAGGAGCGCTTCGGGAGTGAACGGCTTCTGAATGAAGCGGCCCCGGTCGGCCGCGGCGGCCATCACCGCCGGATCGGTGGTGTAGCCCGACATGAACAGCACCCGCATTCCGGGGCGCTGCTCGAGCAGCCGCTCCGCGACGATCCGGCCGCTCAGGTGCGGCAGCGCCACGTCGGTGAGCAGCAGATCGATCTGCTGCTGGCCCGGGCCGCCCAGCTCCAGGGCGTCGGGCCCGTCGGCCGCGACCACCACGTTGTAGCCAAACTCGCGGAGCGCCCGGGCCGCCATTCCGCGCACCGCCGGCTCATCTTCCACCAGCAGCACTGTCTCGGTTCCGGGTACCACTGTCTGGTCCTGCTCCACCGTCGTCGCTTCGGCTGGCTCGGCGGCTTCGGGGAGGAGAATTGAAAAGGCGGCGCCCTCACCCGGCGCGCTGGTGACGGTGACCGTCCCCCCCGCCTGGCGCACGATCCCATAAACCGTCGATAGCCCCAGCCCGGTGCCCTTGCCGGGTCCTTTCGTGGTGAAGAACGGTTCGAAAATCCGCTCCTGCAATCCTGGGTCGAATCCGTGCCCGGTGTCGCGCACGGTGAGCGCCACATAGGCGCCCGGCGTGCTGTTGGCGGCACGCGCCGCGGTTTCGTCCACCGCCCGGGCCGCGGTGCTGATCGTCAACGTCCCGCCTTCGGGCATCGCATCGCGCGCGTTCACCGCCAGATTGACGATCACCTGTTCCATCTGCCCCGGATCGGCCCGCACACTCCCAACCTCGGGCGAGAGTTCCAGCACCACATTGATGTGCTCGCCCAGGAGGCGCACCAGCAGGCGTGAAAGGTCCTCCAGCAGCGAGTTGAGATTGAGCAGCCGCGGCTGGGTGACCTGGCGCCGGCTGAACGCGAGCAGTTGCTGCGTCAGGGTGCCGGCCCGCTCCGCCGCGCGGCGAATTTCCAGCACGTCTCCCCGGCGCGCATCGGATTCATCGAACTGCCGCAGGAGGAGCCCGGCGTATCCGGTGATCGCTGTCAGCAGATTGTTGAAGTCGTGCGCGATTCCCCCGGCCAGCTGTCCCACCGCCTCCATCTTCTGCGCCTGTCTGAGCTGCTCCTCGCGCTGCTTGAGCCCGGCCTCCGCGGCGCGGCGCGCGGTGGTGTCGCGGAAATAGACCGCGATTCCATCGCGCGATGGATACGCCCGGACATCGATCCATTTGTCGAGCGACGGGTAGTACTCTTCGAACGACACGGGCTGGTCGGTGCTGAGCGCCAGCCGGCATTCCTGCTCGAATCGTGAGCCCACGGCATCGGGATACAGCTCCCAGACACTCTGGCCCAGCACCTCGTTCCGGCTTCGGCCCAGGAGCAGCTCGGCCTGATGATTGAAGTAGGTGACGCGCCAGTCGCGATCCATCGCGAAGAAGGCGTCGGTAATGCTTTCCAGGATGGTGGTGAGTTTTTCTACGGCGACCTCGCGTTCGGCTTCGACCCGTTTCCGTTCGGTGATGTCGCGAATGATCTTGA
>DASSTY010000087.1:0-3631 GCA_035707585.1 Gemmatimonadales bacterium | reverse complement strand
GCCTATCTCCCTCCCACCCCTCGATCGCCTCATCCGGATGGCGCTCCGGCTGGCTCGCCAGGTACTGCCTCGCTGATTCCACCGCGCGCGGGCTCACGGTGTGAATCGAATAGCCCCGCGCCCATCGCAGCGGGCCGTTCTGGCCGGCCAGCCCTTCGCGGTTGGCGACGTACGAGCTCGCTCCCTTGAGCCGCTGGATCAGCCGGATCCAGTCGGTCCTGAGCGGCGCGGCGATCAGCAGATGGACATGTGTCTGAACCATCCCGATCTCCAGGATCCGCACACCCTCATCTCTGGCGATGGCTCGGAACAATCGGCAGAGGAAGCCCGCCAGCCCGGCGTCGATCAGCGGCGTACGCTCGACCGTGGTCCAGATGAGATGGTAGTAGAGGCGCTGATACATGGGTCATGCTGGGGAGACAACGCCGAGCCCGCGTAACCGATTTCACGCAACTCGGCGCTGAAGCGCCGGCTCGGCAGATACGCTAAAGCGTGCGCGAGCGAGCATCGGCCGTTTGAGCCCTTCTGGTCATCGACACCCACCACGAGAGCGCTTCAGCGCAGTTGCCGAGCCGGCGCTTAAGCGCCGCCCCACGACCCACGACCCACGCCCCACGCCCCACGACCCACGCCCCACGACCCACTCTACCCGCCACCCATCATTTCCAGTACCTTACCACCAACCCACGCACGGACCACCGATATCGCCGACGATCTCGAGCTCCGCCTCCAGGCGGCCGTTGGCACCAACTACCGCATCCTGAAAGAACTGGGCGGCGGCGGGATGAGCCGCGTCTTCCTCGCCGAAGAACCCCGGCTCGGACGCCAGGTGGTCATCAAGCTGCTGCCGCCCGAGATGGGTGCCGCAGTCAACGTCGAGCGATTCGAGCGCGAAATCCAGCTCGCGGCACGGCTGCAGCACCCCCACGTGGTGTCGCTGCTGACGGCCGGCGCCTCGGACGACCTCCTCTACTACATCATGCCGTTCATCGCCGGCGAGTCGCTCCGCACCAGGCTGTCGCGCGAGGGCGCCCTGCCGCTGGCGGAAGCGGTCCGCATCCTCCGCGAAATAGTCGACGCGCTGGCGTACGCCCACAGCAATAGCGTGGTCCACCGCGACATCAAACCCGACAACGTGCTCCTCTCCACCGGACACGCGGTGGTGACCGACTTCGGCGTGGCCAAGGCGGTGAGCGCTTCCAGTGGCGGGCACTCCTCGCTCACCTCGCTCGGTGTCGCCCTGGGCACTCCGGCCTACATGGCGCCGGAACAGGCGGCGGCCGACCCGCACGTCGATCATCGAGCCGACATCTACGCGGTGGGCGCGCTCGGATACGAGATGCTGACTGGGCGCACGCCGTTCGTCGCCCCCACTCCGCAGGCGATGCTGGCGGCGCACATTACCCAGTCGCCCGACCCGCTCACCCGGCACCGTCCCGCCGTGCCGGCCGCCCTCAACGGCATCCTGATGCGCTGTCTCGAAAAGCATCCGGCCGATCGCTGGCAGACCGCGGGCGAGCTGCTCACCCAACTCGAAACGGTGCTCACGCCGAGCGGTGGGCTGACGCCGAGCGAAGCGGAGCCGGCGATTTCCAGCGGGACCGCGGAGGCGCTGAGAAAGAGCCAGCCGGTGCGGGTGATTCTCGCCTTCACCCTGGCCGCGGTGGGCACGCTGGCGGTGGTCTATCTGGCGGTTCAGCAGTTCGGGCTCCCCGACTGGGTCTTCTACGGTGCAGTGCTGCTGTTCCTGCTGGGACTGCCGATCACGCTCGCCACCGGCTACTTCGAGCGGAAACGGGCGCAGGCGCGTGCTACCGGCCGGATCGTGTCGCCGACGCTCAGCGGGGTGCACCGGTTCTTCACCTGGCGGACGGCAATTCGGGGCGGACTGATTGCCTTCGCCGGCCTGGGGCTCGTCACCCTCGGCTACACCGCCATGCGCCTGCTCGGCATCGGGCCGGTGGGCACGCTGATGGCCGCGGGAACACTCGAAAGCGACAGTCACCTGCTGGTAGCCGACTTCGTCAACCGCACCGCCGACACCACGCTGGGGCATACCCTCACCGAAGCGTTTCGGATCGACCTGGGGCAGTCGCGTGCCTTCCACATTCTGAGTGGCTCCGACATGCACACGGCGCTAGGGCGGATGCAGAAGCCCGATACCACGCTGATCGCCGGAGACGTCGCTCGGGAGATGGCGGTGCGGGAGGGCGCCAAGGCCGTGATCACCACCGAGCTCAGCAACGTCGGCAGCAGTTACGTGCTGGTCTCGCGGATTCTCGATGCCAGTGATGGACATGAGCTCGTAGCCCTCCGGGAGACCGCGCCCGACGACGCGGGGCTGATCGCCGCGGTAGACCGACTCTCCGGCCGAGTTCGGGAGCGGATCGGCGAGTCGCTCAAGACCATTCGGGGCGGCGCTCCCCTCGATAGGGTCACGACCGGCTCGCTGGAGGCGCTCCGGCTCTACTCCGAAGCCGTGCCACTGAGCGACGGAGCGAACTACGCCGCCGCCATCCCGCTGCTCCGGCAAGCGGTGGCGATCGACACCGGCTTCGCGATGGCGTGGCGCAAGCTCGCTGCGGCGCTGGGTGGTTCGGGAACCGACCCTGTCGCGACCAAAGATGCGGCCACCCGAGCGTACCGCTTGCGCGATCGGCTGCCGGAGCTGGAGCGCCAGGCTACGATCGCCTTCTACTACACCATTGCGAATTACGACGAAGGCAAGGCGATCGAGGCGTACCGCCGGATGCTGGCGATCGATTCGAGCAGCTCTCTCGCGCGCGGCAACCTGGCCCTGCTGTACGACGACATTGGCCGGTGTGCTGAAGCCACGACCCTGGCGCGCGGCGGCGGCGTGCCACGAGGGGAAGTGCTCGCCCCCCTGGTGTACTCGCTCACTTGCACCGGCAACTTTGCTGAGGCGGATCGGGAGCTGGCGAATCCTGTCGGGCTCGACACCGCCTCGTTCATTTATCTCGCCGTGCGCGCCGGCGCCCTGGCGCTCGAAGCCCAGGACGATACCGCCGCGGCCGCGTGGCGGCGGGCGATCCGGAGCGCGCCCGATAGCACGACTATGGTCGGCAGCTACTATTTCCTGGGCACGGTCGAGTTGGCTCGCGGTCGGTGGACCGACTTCCACGACGATTTCACCCCATCCGGCAGGATCACAGAGGCGGCCGCTATTTCGGGCGATCCGCTTGAGGCTGCGGCCTTGATTGCGACGTCGCGATTGATGGTACTCCACGATTCCGCGGGCGCCACCCGGGATCTTGAGGCGGCCCTCAAGCGCTACCCGCTCGCCTCGACGCCGGTCGCCGACTGGCCGGCCGGAGAATTGGCCTCCGTGGAGGCGATGCTGGGGCCGGTGGGGCGCGCCAAACAGCTCCTGGCGAGCTACAAGAAGGGAATGGGAGACGACTTCAACCCCGATCAGTTCTGGGATCGCAGCGAGGCCTGGGTCGCAATGCGGGAAGGCCGTCCTCAGGATGCGATCGCCATCCTCCGTGCCATGCGGCGGCGTGGCCACTTCTGGGCCGCTCACTGGGAGAGCGGGCTCGCCTTCGAGCAGGCCGGGATGCCGGATTCGGCGATCGCTCATTACGAGCTGGCCGCGCTGCCCAATGGCACC
>DASSTY010000086.1:0-3639 GCA_035707585.1 Gemmatimonadales bacterium | reverse complement strand
GCGACGCCGCCGCCGCCGCCGCCGCCGCCGCCGCCCCCGGCGCCCGCCGCCCCCGCGCCGTCACCAGCCCCGCGTCAGCGCAAACTCACCTACGCCGAGCAGTTGGAGCTGGCCGCGCTGCCCGAGAAGATCGAAGCGCTGGAGGCAGAGCAGTCCGCCATTCACCAGCGCCTCAACGACACGTCTCTGTACAGCAATCCCATGCTGCTGACCGAAATCACCGACCGCCTCTCCGCCCTCGAGTCCGAACTGGCCGAGGCGTACGCACGGTGGGAGGGGTTGGAAGGGGGGTAGGGGGTAGTCGCTAGGGGCTAGTCGCTAGTTGTTAGGCGCTAGGGGGTGCGCGGGGCCGTTATTCCCGCGAAAGCGGGAATCCAGTGGACTGGACCCCCGCCTGCGCGGGGGTGACGTGTCCTGGCGCAACCAGCAACCAGCAACTAGCGACTAGCGCCTAGCCCCTAATACCTATAATGCTCCGGCTTATACGGCCCCTCCACCGGCACGCCGATGTAGGCGGCCTGGCTGGGGGTGAGCTGGGTCAGCTTCACCCCGAGCTTGTCGAGATGGAGGCGGGCGACCTCTTCGTCCAGATGCTTCGGCAGAACGTAGACCTTCTTTTCATACCGCTCCGGGTGATTGAACAGTTCGATCTGCGCCATCACCTGGTTGGTGAAGCTGGAGCTCATGACGAAACTGGGGTGGCCGGTGGCGCAGCCGAGGTTCATCAGCCGGCCTTCGGCCAGAATCAGCACTGAGTGGCCGTCGGCAAAGCGGTATTCGTCGAACTGCGGCTTGATCGGGATCCGCTCGACTCCCGGCGTCTTCTTGAGCCCGGCCATGTCGATTTCGTTGTCGAAGTGGCCGATGTTGCCGACGATCGCCTTGTCTTTCATCCGGGCCATGTGCTGCGCGGTGATGATGTCCTTGTTGCCGGTGGCGGTGATGAAGATGTCGGCGGTTTCGACGACGTCATCCAGCGTGGTAACCTGGTAGCCCTCCATCGCCGCCTGCAGGGCGCAGATCGGATCGATCTCCGTGATGACCACCCGGGCGCCCTGCCCGCGCAGCGCCTGAGCGCAGCCTTTGCCAACTTCTCCGTAACCGCACACCACCGCTACCTTGCCGCCCAGCATCACATCGGTGGCGCGGTTGAGCCCGTCGATCACCGAGTGCCGGCAACCGTACACGTTGTCGAACTTGCTCTTGGTTACCGAGTCGTTGACGTTGATGGCGGGGAAGAGCAGGGTACCATCCCGCATCATTTCATAGAGACGGTGCACTCCGGTGGTGGTCTCTTCGGTAACGCCGGTGATGCCTTCGGCGGTGCGGCTCCAGCGGGTCGGATCTTCCTTGAGCGTACGGCGAATCAGGTCCAGAATCACGCCCCACTCTTCGGGCTCGGTTTCGGGATCGAATGCCGGCACCTTGCCGGCGCGCTCGAACTCGGCGCCCTTGTGCACCAGCAGCGTGGCGTCGCCGCCGTCGTCCAGCAGCATGTTGGGGCCGCCGCCATCGGGCCAGCGGAGCGCCTGATCGGTGCACCACCAGTACTCTTCCAGCGTTTCGCCCTTCCAGGCAAACACCGGAACGCCCTTGGGATCGTCGGGCGTACCGTCGGGGCCGACCACGGTCGCTGCCGCGGCCTGATCCTGGGTCGAGAAAATGTTGCATGACACCCAGCGCACGTCGGCGCCGAGTGCGGTGAGCGTCTCGATCAGTACGGCGGTCTGGATCGTCATGTGCAGAGAGCCCATGATCCTGGCGCCGGCCAGCGGACGTTCCTCCCGATAGCGCTCCCGGAGTGCCATCAGCCCCGGCATCTCCTGCTCGGCCAGCCGGATTTCCTTGCGTCCGAGCTCAGCCAGGCCGAGGTCGCGCACCTTGAAGGGAACGGGAGTGATCACTGCGGTCATCGCATCCTCGCGGGTTGTCGTGTTCAGGCGTGCCGTCGGGCTGTGGCGCAGAAGAGCACCGGGCCCTTGGCGCGCGGGTCAGGCGGTAGCGGGCGATAGCGGACATCGCGAAAGCCGGCATCGTTGAGCCAGGACGTCAGTTCATCGGCCGGAAAGCCGGACCAGATGTGCCCCATCTGATGCTGCAGGTCCTCGCGCGAGTGGGGCATCAGATCCATGATGACCAGCCGGCCACCGGGGCGGAGCACCCGGGCGGCTTCGGCCAGCACCAGCGGCGGTTCCACCACGTAATGGAGCACCAGGAAGAGCAGCGCCGCATCGAGCTCACCGTCCTCCAGCGGAAGCGCTTCCAGTTCGCCGTGACGAAGATCGACCTCCGCCGTTCTGCCGTCGCGCGCCAGCGCATCGATCCGCCGGCGGGCGGCGTGGAGCATCTGGCGCGAGGCATCAATGGCAACAACTCGCGTAACGAACGGCGCCAGCGTTGCAGCGACCTGACCGGTGCCGCATCCCAGATCTCCCACCGACCAGCTCTCATCCAGCAATCCCAGCAGCCCGATCAGTTCGGCGCGATCGCCGAACAGCTCGGTGCGAACGGCGTCCCACTGCGCGGCGCCGCTGCTGAAGAACGCCTGCGAGCGGTCCCGTCGCTCGGAGAGGATGCTGGCCAGCCGTTCGCGGTCCTGCACGGCGGTGTCGGTGGGGCCGAGCTGGTCGCGCACCAGATGCCAGAGCCGCCTGGCGCCGGGCTCCAGCGCGGCCAGCCGGTATTGCCGGCTGGTGCCTTCGCTTCGCGCGGCGACCCACCCTTCATCGGCCAGCGTGCGAAGATGCCGGCTCACCGTGGACTGAGGGAGCTGCAGCACCTGGCAGAGTTCCCCGACCGTCAGCTCATGACGATCGAGCGCCAGGAGGATCCGGCTTCGCGTCGGATCGCCCAGGGCGCTCAGGTGGTCGAGGATGGCGAGGGTCATCGGCTTCCAATCCGTTATATCCGTCTATCCGGATTGAAACATATATCTGGCGGGGCGCCGGGGCAAGAGGCTACGGGGCGTTTCCGGTTCGCCGGGCCGCGGCCACCAGACTGTCGGCCTGGGCATCGGCGGTCCGGACGATCTGCGCAGCCCGATTGTCTCCCTCTTTCCGGAGGCGATCGGCGGCCAGCTTGGCGGCAGCCTGCTTGAGCGGGTCGTTGCCGGCTTTGGCCACCAGCGAATCGGCCTGGACCTGAGCCGTCTGCTTTACGGTGTCGGCCAGGGCGCGTGCCCGGGCGCGAATCTGATCCGCCTTCTCCTGCGCTTCGCGGACCACCCGCGCCGCCGCGGTGTCCACCGCCGCCTGGGCTTTCTGCCGAGCGGTGTCGGTGAGCGATTTCACCTTCTCTTCCGCCGCCTGCTGTACCGCCTGCGTTGCCGACGAAGCCGCACCGGCCAGATCCAGACTGAGCGACGGATTGGTTACG
This sequence comes from Gemmatimonadales bacterium, assembly GCA_035707585.1. Taxonomy (GTDB): domain Bacteria; phylum Gemmatimonadota; class Gemmatimonadetes; order Gemmatimonadales; family GWC2-71-9; genus DASSTY01. Next base: position 264 of record DASSTY010000086.1, on the reverse strand, counting down.
GTCCCGCCGATCTTGGCGCCAAGCGCAATTTCGGGAGCGGTCTGAATGTTCAGCCCCGCCGCTGCTGCCTTGGACAGGATCCCGCTCATCGCCTGGTTGGCCTCCGGGCCGATCAGCCCGCGCGGCACCTGAATCCGAAGCGCATAGTCGAGCGACTGATCGAGCCCGTTGGAGCCCGACACGTTCATCGTTGCCTGACCGATCGCCACCGTGAACGGCTCGACCCGGAAACGTCCGCCGCTGATTTCGAACGCCGCCCGCAGC
>DASSTY010000085.1:0-2544 GCA_035707585.1 Gemmatimonadales bacterium | reverse complement strand
GAGTATCTGGCGCGCCAGGTCTGCGATGGATTGCGGGCGCGAGGGGTGAGCGGGTTGGCGCGAATGACGATCGAAGTCGAAGAGAGTCCCGGCCAGTCCGCCAGCTTCGAGCTGATTCCGAGCGGACCGTGAGCCGCGCGGTAATCGGGTGGTGGCTTGGGCAGAGCACCGCCGCGGCGGCGCGATTTGCCGGCAATGAGCCGGCGGCGCCGGATCGCGATGCCGCCCGTCCAATCCAGCCAGGCGGAGGCACCGCTGAACTGGTCTCCTGCATCACCGAACTGGCGCGCGATGTCGGCTCCGGCCCCGGGGCGAGCCACGCGGTGGTGCTCGGCCACGACTGGAGCGCCGGCTTTGCCACTCTGGGCGCAGCGGTGTCCTGCGCGCTCGACGGCTTTGCCGCCGCGCTGCCGGGTGCACCGCTTTATCTGCTTACGGTAGATGGCGAGCTGGCCGTACCCGAGAGTGTTCGCACCGAACCGCTCAGGGTGGCCGGCGCATGCTGGGCGGCAGCAGCCGCGTTGGCGGCCGAAGTCTATCCCGATGCGTTGTATGTCGCGGTGGGGCCGTCTCGCACCGAGCTGGTGTCGCTCTCCGGCGGCGCCATCGCCGCGGCCGGCCGCACCGACGCCGAGCGACTCCTGGCCGGCGAGCTGTTGCCAACCGGTGTCCATACCAGCCCGGTAGAATCGCTGCTGGGCGAAGTGCCCCTCTGGGATGGCACCGTCGCCATCATTCCGGGAATCGCCGTCATGGCCGACGTGCACGTCTGGCGCGGCGCCTTGGCGCCGGGCTCTGTCACGGTAGATGGCCGGCCGCTCACCCACGCACGGGCCGGGCAGCGGCTGGCCCGCGCGGTCGGGGGAGACCGCGATTTCATCGACGAGACCGCGGTGGGGCTTATCGCCGCCGCGCTGGCGCGTGCTCAGGTCAACCGTGTGCGCCAGGCGATCGAGCGCGCCATTGCATCGCAGCCGGGCCGGACGGTGCTGGTGACCGGCCCCGGAGCGTTCGTCGCAACTGAAGCGACTCGCGGGCTGGAGCTCGATGTGATACGATGGAAAGGGAGGCCGGAGCTGCTGACGCCCGAAGCGGCGGTAGGATGGCTGCTGGCGCAGGAGCCGAATGAGTGAGCACAACGGGAGGGGACGATGCCGAAATCGGAAAAGACCTACAGCGAATCTGAACTCCAGGAGCTGCTCGGCAGTTTGCCGGGCTGGCACTTTGCCGAAGGGCAGATTCGCCGAACCTATGTGACCGACGGGTGGCGCACCACCCTGATGGTCGTGAACGCCATCGGGTTCGTAGCCGAAGCCGCCGACCATCACCCCGATCTCATGGTGAGCTGGGGCCGGCTCACTGTTGGGCTCAATACCCACTCGGCCGGTGGCATCACCGACAAGGACATCGCGCTGGCGCGCGAAATCGAGCGCACCGTGCTCTGGCGGCCCGACAACGCCCTGACCGGAAGGAGCGACCAGTGGATCAGAGGTGCATGAATCTCCTGCGCGCGCTCTGCGCCGCGTCGCTGTCGATTGGAATCACGGCCTGCGGCGGCGAACGCCCCGCTCAGAACGCAAAAACCGCCGACACCACTGCAGCCGCGCCGGCACTCACCGGCGAACTGGCGTACGTCACCAATGAAGATGGCCAGACGCTTTCAGTGCTGCGGATCAGCGACGACTCGGTGATCGCGACGATTCCGGTGGGCACGCGCCCGCGCGGCGTGCGGGTGTCGCCCGATGGACGGATGGTGTACGTGGCGCTGAGCGGTTCGCCCAAGTGCCCTCCCACAATGCCCGACAGCGAGTGCGACAAACTCAAGGTTGATCACAGTCTCGACGGCGTTGCCCAGGTGGATCCCGCCGCCGGCAAGGTGATCCGCGTGCTGCCAGGCGGCACCGACCCCGAAGCGTTTGCCGTCTCCAACGACGGCGCCATGATCTACGCCGCCAACGAAGACGCCGGCAAGGCCACTCTGGTGCGGGTGGACAGCGGAACGGTGGTGGCGCAGGTGCCGGTCGGCGCGGAGCCCGAAGGCGTGCGTGTTTCGCCCGACGGGAAAACCGTCTGGGTCACCAGCGAAACGGGGAACATGGTGACGGTGCTCGATGCCCAGACCGGCAGGCAGCTTCACCAGATCAAGGTCGGCAAGCGCCCGCGCGACCTCGGCTTTACCCCCGACGGTAAGCGTGCCTTCGTGGGAGCCGAAGTCGGCGGAGTGGTGACGGTGGTGGATGTGCCGAGTGCCCGGGTGATCAAGACCATCACGATGCCGGAGGGATCGCGCCCGATGGGAGTGGTGGTGGCGCCCAACGGCGAGCGGGTCTACGTCAGCAATGGCCGCGGCGGCACCGTTACCGCCATCGATGCCGCCGCCGACACGATCATCGGCTCGGTCAAGGTGGGCGCCCGCCCCTGGGGAATCGCGCTCACCAGCGACGGCAGCAAGCTGTACACCGCCAACGGGCCGGACAACGATGTCACGGTGGTCGACGCCAAGACGCTCCAGGTGCTGCGGCGGGTGCCGGTGGGAAAGATGCC